>JAYVIN010000034.1:0-15042 GCA_043770135.1 Flavobacterium sp.
GAAAATACTTTAGCTTTGCATTTCTCAAATTTAATGAGTTTTAGCTTGCATTCGCATTTTATTTATAAACAATTTTATGTCAATAATTACCCTTACCACAGATTACGGCTTGAAAGACCACTTTGTTGGTGCATTGAAAGGGAAAATTTTATCCGAGTATTCTGTGGCTACAATTATCGATATTTCTCATCATATTGACGCATTTAACACATTAGAAGCAAGTTACATCATTGGAGCTGCCTATTCCAGTTTTCCAAAAGGTACCGTGCATCTCATTGGTGTAGACATTGAATTGAACAAAGAAAATCAACATATCGTGATGCAATGGAACGATCAATATTTTATTGCTGCCGATAATGGTATTTTGAGTATGCTTTCGCAAAAAATTGTTCCCCAAAAAATAGTTTCTATCAACATTCACGACCGTTTACCCAACGAAGCGTCGGATTTGGACGTTTTCGTCAAAGTCGCCTGTCATATTGCCAAAGGCGGTTTGCTCAACGTTATTGGCAAGGAAATAAAATCCATCAAACAAGTCACCGATTTACAGGCTGTGGCCGCCAATGACGGAAGTTCGATAAAAGGATACGTGATTTACATTGACCATTTTGGGAATGTGGTGACCAATATTTCTAAAAAACAATTCTTAGAAGTTGCTAAAGGAAGACCCTATGAAATTGTATTGCGAACCAAAAATATCAAAACCATTCTGCCCAATTATTCCGCGATTGCGAGTTCTGATAAATATCCAATCAAATATTATGAAGGTGAAAAATTAGCGATTTTCAATGAAGCAGGTTTTCTGGAAATTGCCATTTTCAAAAGTAATCCATTAAAATTAGGCTCTGCCAATAGTTTGTTGGGATTGAATTATAGGGATAATATAACGATTAAATTTGTTTAAAGTTAAAAGGTTTAAAGTTGTTCAAATTGACATCTAAACTTTAAACTTTTAAACCCTTAAACTTTTAAACCAAAATAAATGTTCATACGAATAGTAAAAATGTCCTTTCACGAAGAAAATATTCCGGCATTTCTGGAAAACTTCGAAATCATAAAAGAGAAAATACGAAACGCGCCAGGAAATCGTTTGTTAGAATTGTATCAAGACAAAACCAACAAATGTATTTTCTTTACCTACAGTTATTGGGAAACCGAAGAAGACTTGGAAAATTACAGACAATCGGAGTTTTTTGATGAAGTTTGGGCATTTACAAAAAGATTATTCAATGACAAACCAGAAGCCTGGAGCGTTGACAAATTAGTTTCTCTCGCTTAATGTTGTATATTGGAAAATCTTAAACTCTTTTAACAAAAAACAAATGAATACATTAGTTCGAACAATCTATTACGCTCTTCCAGTTTCCGTCCGATATAGCGTAAGAAGAATAATTTACTTACCTATAGATTTATTACAAAAAAGAAATTCATTAGTTCCTCCAAAAGGGTTGATATTTATTGGAAGTGGTGATTTTCTTAAAATTGGCAAACAATTTTTTGGGCATTTTCAAAAATATTGTGAGTTCACTCCTGATAGTTCAATTCTTGATATTGGCTCTGGAATAGGCAGAATGGCAATACCTTTTACAGATTTTCTTTCTCCAAAAGGTCGTTATGAAGGATTCGATATTGTAAAAATTGGAATTGATTGGTGTACAAAAAATATTAGTAGTCGTTTCCCAAATTTTAATTTCAAACTCATTCCTTTAAGAAACGATTTATATCTGCTCGATACTGATGATAAAGCTGGCGATTTAATATTTCCTTACGAAGACGAAAGTTTCGATTTTGTTTTCTTAACCTCTGTTTTTACTCATATGCTCCCATTTGATGTTGAAAATTATATAAGTGAAATTCAAAGGGTGCTAAAAAAGGACAAACAGTGTTTTGCTACTTTCTTTATCATCGACGAAGAAAATGAAACAATAAGAAATACAACAGGAAGTAAAAATTTTCCGCACCATTTTGGAAATTATTATTTAATGGATAAAAATGTAAAAGAAGCAAATGTAGCTTTCAAGAAAAGTTATATTACAGAGCTTTTAAAAAAGAATAATTTAGAACTTTCCCATTTTATAAAAGGAAATTGGTCTGGCACTCAAGATAGCACATTAAACGAGCATCAAGATATTGTGATTTTTAAAAAATTATAAATGAAATCAATAGTACTACGAGAAATAAAATCCTTTTTTGGTTCGCCAATTGGTTATTTGGTAATTGCAGTTTTCCTGATTGGGAACGGATTATTCCTTTGGGTTTTTAAGGGAGAATATCATATTTTAGATAGCGGTTTTGCTGATTTGAGTCCGTTTTTTAGTTTGGCACCTTGGATTCTGATTTTCCTAATTCCTGCCGTGACGATGCGCAGTTTTTCGGATGAAAAAAAGCAGGGAACCTTGGAATTGTTGTTGACTAAACCTTTGAGTATTTGGCAAATCGTGAGCGGGAAATTTCTGGGTTCAATGCTGCTGATTGTGACGGCTATTGTTCCAACGTTCATCTATGTGTGGGTCATTTCTGGTTTAGGTGCGCCTGAAGGCAATATCGATATGGGCAGCACAATGGGTTCTTATTTTGGATTATTGTTCCTGATTGCAGCCTATTCCGCTATTGGAATCTTCACTTCTACCCTATCCGAAAATCAGATTGTGGCTTTTATTGTTTCGGTGTTTTTGTGTTTCTTCTTTTATTTTGGATTCGAAAGTGTGGCAACTATTGTTCCCAGTTTTCAAGGGCTTATTTCAAGTATTGGAATGCAAGATCATTTCAAAAGTATGAGTCGTGGCGTGATGGACACTCGGGATGTGATTTATTTTGTAAGCATCACGGTCTTGTTTCTTTCCTTTACAGTTTATAACCTAAAAACTATTAAATCGTAATGACAACTTCCCATAAAAATAATTTAAAATCATTGTTGATTGTCGTTGCCGTTCTTTTGGTTTTGAATGTAATGAGCGGCTATTTTTTTCATCGTTTTGATTTGACTAAGGACAAAAGATACACACTTTCGACAACATCTTTGACTATCATCAAACAAGTGCAAAATCCGTTGTACGTGAAAATCTATTTGCAAGGCGATTTACCAGCTGAATTCAAGCGTTTGCAAACTGAAACCCGAGATTTATTCGAAGAATTTCAGGCTTATAACAAGAATATTATTTTCGAATTTGTTAATCCATTGGAAAACGAGGACGAAAGTATGGACAATATTAAAAATCTTTATCTAAAAGGTCTCACGCCAATAAACATAACCGTTGACGACAAAGGAAAACAATCACAAGCGATGGTTTTTCCTTGGGCGATTGCCGTTTATAATAACAAGGAAGTCAATATTCCTTTGTTGAAAAATATAATGGGAGCTTCGACTACCGAAAAAGTGATTGGTTCGGTGCAACATTTAGAATATTCGATTGCTGACGCCATCAACAAAATTACTATAGCAAAACAGAAAAAAGTAGCCGTAATAAAGGGAAATGGTGAATTACAAGATGTGCAGATTGCCAAATTCTTGATGCAGATTCGTGAAAGTTACCACATTGGTCCATTCACTTTAGATTCAGTTGCTAAAAACCCAACGGGAAGTTTGGAAGCTTTGCAAAAATACGATTTAGCAATTATTGCCAAACCAACAGAGACTTTCACAGATGCAGAGAAACAGGTGTTAGACCAGTTCATCGTAAATGGTGGAAAAACCCTTTGGCTTGTAGACCAAGTGAATATGGAAATGGACAGTTTGTACAATGATTCTGGCGCCACTTTGGCATTTCCAAGAGATTTGAATTTGAACGAGATGTTTTTTAAATACGGGTTTAGAATTAACCCTGATTTGGTAAAGGACGAACAAGGAAGTCCAATAAAATTAGCAACTGGCGATCCGGGAAGTGCCGCTCAATTTCAAGTTTTCAATTGGAAATTTGCCCCACAAGTATATCCAATAAGTACACATCCTATCGTAAAAAACTTAGGCGGAATCAAGTTTGATTTTGCCAACTCCATTGACACTTTGAAGAATGGAATTAAGAAAACGGTGTTATTGCAATCGTCTCGATATTCGAAAAGAATTGGAACACCAACAGAGATAAATTTGAATATCGTGGCTGAAGAAACCTCTCCAAATCATTACTTAAATACTGGAAATATTCCTCTTGCGGTCTTGCTGGAAGGTTCGTTTCATTCGATGTTTGAAAACCGAGTTTTGCCTTTTGACCAAAAATCATTTGAAGCCAAAGGAAAGAACAATAAAATGATTGTGATTTCGGATGGCGATTTGATTCGGAACCAATTGGATAAAAACTTTCAACCCGTCGAATTGGGTTACGATCAACGCTCTGGAAACTTATATGACAACAAGGATTTCTTGATGAATTGCGTCAATTACTTATTGGATGATACCGGACTTATTAACATTCGAAGCAAAGACCTCGATTTGCCACTATTGGATAAAGAAAAAGTTTACGAAAATTATACCCGAACACAAATACTAACTATCGGGCTTCCACTGCTTATTTTAGGGCTTTTTGGGGCTGCATTTACTTTCTTCAGGAAGAAAAAATACGGCAGGTAATGTTAATAAAAAAAGTTTTTATTCTAGAATAGTTTACGATATATTTGTAGCTACATTGATTTTTTGAATTTGAATAAAATTCACACCCAAAAAATAAAACAAAACATATGAAATCGCCATTATACAAAAATCAAATTAAAACGGATAATGGCGATTCCATATTCCAATAAAAAACAAATATATACTTCATATGAAATTTATAGTATCGAGTTCGTACTTATTAAAACAATTACAAGTTTTAGGCAACGTTATTAACAGTAACAACACCTTACCTATTTTAGATAATTTCCTATTTGAATTAGACCACAAAGCATTAACGGTTTCTGCATCTGATTTAGAAACTACAATGTCTGCGACTTTAGACATCGATTCTACTAGCAAAGGAAGTGTTGCTGTTCCGGCTAAGTTACTTTTAGAAATCCTTAAAACTTTTCCAGAGCAACCCTTGACTTTCACTGTTGAAGAGAATAGTACCATAGAAATTAGTTCGAATTCAGGTAAATATGCGTTGGCGTATGCTCCAGGAGAAGAGTTTCCAAAATCAGTAAACTTAGATGAACCATCAGTAACCTTAGTTCCTGCGGATGTTTTGGCAACCGCCATAAGCAAAACTATTTTTGCTGCTGGAAATGATGATTTGCGTCCGGTAATGTCTGGTGTTTTCTTCCAATTTTCTCCACAAGGATTGACATTTGTGGCTACTGATGCTCACAAATTAGTAAAATATGCTCGAACAGATGTGACAGCTTCTCAAGTAGCCGATTTTATTATGCCAAAGAAACCTTTGACTATTTTAAAGAATATTCTTGGCGCTTCTGACGCAGAAATAAAAATTGAATACAACGACTCCAATGCAACTTTCTCGTTCGATAATTACATTTTAATGTGTCGTTTGATTGATGGAAAATATCCAAACTATGAAGCGGTTATTCCAAAAGAAAATCCCAATAAATTGATGATTGATAGAACACAATTCTTGAATTCTGTTCGTCGTGTTGCGATTTTCTCTAACAAAACGACACACCAAATTCGGTTGAAAATTGCTGGTGCAGAACTGAATATTTCTGCCGAAGATATTGACTATTCTAACAAAGCAGAAGAACGTTTGACTTGCGATTATCAAGGGGACGATATGCAAATTGGGTACAATTCTCGTTTCTTGACTGAAATGTTGACCAACTTACAATCAGATATGATTATGCTTGAAATGTCATTGCCTAACAGAGCCGGAATCTTAACCCCTGTAGATGGATTAGAAGATGGTGAAACAGTAACAATGCTGGTAATGCCGGTAATGCTTAATAATTAAGTTAACTAACCAAACCATTATATTTTGAAAAAACGTCCCAATTTCAGGACGTTTTTTTTATTCGTGCATTGCCAAAACTGGAATGCCCAATCGATTTGAAAATTTCTGAGTTAAACTGGGTTTGAATAATTCTACAAAGAAGTTTCGTTTATAAGTGATCATTGCTAAAATATCTATGTCTTTGAACAAAACAAAATCTAAAATTGTATCCTGCACATCATTGCTAAGAATTATTGAAAACAGAACAGGTTCGCCTACAAACTCTTCTTCCCATTCCTTTATGGTAGAGGCAGAAACATCAGAATCATTTGTTTGTACATACAAACATTTTACTACAGCATTTGTCTTCTTTGCAATTTTTAGCACATCTTTAAGTGCTTTTTTATCTTTAGCTCTATATCGAGTTGTAAAGCCGATAATTTCAATTTTTTTAAACTTGGAGTCCGAAGGAACACTCAAAACTGGCACATCGACAGCGGTAAGAACATTGCCAGTATTTGTACCCAAGAAGAAGGCTTCCCAACCTGCAGCACCAGAAGTTCCCATAACAATAAAATCGATATTTTCTTCTTCGATGGCTTTTTTGATGTTGTACAGTAAACTACCGTCCATCAATCTATGGCTCATTTTGATTTGATTAAGATTCCGCTCAGCAGCAATTACTCGGAGTTTTGGAATTTCGGTTTTAAACATATCAAATGCCGACAATTCAATCGAATTAAAAACGACGTTGTAATTTTCTGGAAAAAATTGGTTGTCATAAATAGGAAATTCAAAAGTATGCAGTAGCACAAGTTCGGCATTTACAATTTTTGCAAACTCCAAAGCGTGCACAAAAGCATTATTTGCGACTTCGGAAAAATCGGTAGGAAACAAAATCTTTTTCATTGTGATGAAGTTTAAGTGATTTTATACTTTAAAGGTAAGCAATAAATGCAAAGTAACAATGATGATGATACTTTGTTTATGATAACTTTAATACTACAAAAAAGTTTAAAATGGTTTAAAAGTTTAAAATTGTTTAAAAGTTTAAAGGTTTAAGAGTTTAAATAACGCCCATTTTTTTCATCAAGAAAGTAGCGCTTTTATTTTTGCAAATTCCATCCCGCAAAATAAAGTCAAAATGGAGGTCATTGTTGACTATTTCGACTTCAAAACATTTATTGATTAAGGTTTCTGGAAACTCATTTGTAGTCAAACAAACTTCAATATCGTGTGTAGCAATAGCGCCTATGGCTTTTTTAGCAATCACTTTTTTGATTACTTCGATGGTGCCATTTCGTTTATCGTCGGAATTGGTGCCTCTTAGAATTTCATCCAATAAAACAAAAGCTGGTTTGTGGTCTAGTTCGTCCATAATTTGCTTCAATCTTTTTATTTCGGCAAAGAAATAGGATTCGCTATCGGACAAAGAATCGGACAATCGCATCGAAACCAAAACAGGCATTGGATACACATTTGCTTTAGTAGCGCAAACCACACTTCCCATTCCAGTCAAAACCATATTGATTCCTAAACTTCTTAGAAAAGTACTTTTGCCAGACATATTAGAACCCGTCAAAATCATAAAAGATTGCGGTTGAAAATCGATGTCATTCCCTACCCTATTTTTTTTAGAAAGCAAAGGATGACTCAAATTCGAGAACGAAATTTCGTAATTGGTATTCAATTCCGGGAAAACAAAGTCGGGATTGTTGTAGGATACATTGGCTAGACTGTTTAGCATTTCGAATTCGCCAATTACTTTTAACCAATCTTCTAGTGCGGCTGCGTGTTGATTTTTCCATACAATCAAAGACTTTAAAGTGTGCAAATTGTATAAAAAAGTGCCGTTGAATACAATGGCAGTTACAAAATTTTGAATGGTATCCATACTCGAAAATAGGGCTGCCAAACGCTTGAGATGCACACTTGCATTTTCGTTTTTAAATAGTAATTGCTTTTGCAAAAGGAATAATTTCTTAGATGTAAAGTCTTCCTTTTCAATTTTTTGAAGCAATAATCCGTAGTTTAAAATGAGTTTGTCGATATTAGAGGAATGAGCGATTTCCAGTTGAATTCTTTTCACAAATCGACCTAAAAAAGCCAAATTAAACACGAAAATTGAGCTCAATACTTTTAGAAAAATTGGATTTGAAGTAATCCAATAAAGTATTGCAAAAGCTAAAAAAAGCACTGGCGAAAGTATCGAAATCCATACACTTCCTTTTGATAATGGCGCACTGTTGAATGTACTCCATTTCAATAAGGATTCGTAAGCTTGTTTAGTATCCTGACTAATGTTGGCGACAGCCAAGAAATCTTGTCGCCAATCTAGTTTTTCGGACAGTTCCTTTACAGCTTCTTGATTGCTAATAATTTGTTCATTGTCCAAAAGCGTTAAACATTGATGGGCTAATGTTTTTTTTCCAATAAAAGTGCCCGTTCTATTGAAGTTTTGAAACAAGGAATGATGTCCGAAAATATCCAAATCATACCCATAAGGATGGTGAAAATCTATAAATTCGGTGCCGTTTTCAAAAGGGATTTTGTTGTTTTCTAGATAATCTATTTCGTCGGTATTGATAGCAATTAGCGCTTCCGTTATTTTTATTTGAAATTGCAACTTGGTATGAAAGCGCATCAATATAATAAAGGCTATCAGAAAGAAAATGGAAAGAGACAAAAACAAATAGTTGCTTTCCTTGATGTAATAAAAACTAAAAATTAAAAAAAGAACAATACTTAACAATCGAAGCAAACTGATTGTATTGTACTTGGTTTTGGTTTTAATTAATTCATTTGAATATTGAAGGCTTCTAGATTTATATATTTCCATTTTTATTTAATAATATACAAATGTACGGATTGAGAACATTAAGTTGGCGTTTCTAAAGCTTTCAATTATTTTAAAATAGAAACTTATCAAGATTTAGTACCTTTACAAACTAGATAAAAAATATGTTATACAACGATTCTATAGTGGCACTTGCCACGCCATCAGGAGCTGGAGCCATTGCCATAATTCGGATTTCTGGAGAAGACGCCATTACTATTGGAAATACAGTTTTTCAATCCATAAAGGGAAAAGATTTAAATAAACAAAAATCCCACACCTTGCATTTGGGTCACATAATTGACAATCAAAAAACGCTGGATGAAGTATTGGTTTCTATTTTCAAAGGACCTCATTCTTATACTGGCGAAAATACTATCGAAATTTCCTGTCACGGATCTACTTATATTCAGCAACAAATTATACAATTATTGCTTCGAAAGGGTTGCCGAATGGCGGATCCTGGCGAATTTACGCTACGAGCATTTCTAAACGGCAAACTCGATTTGTCGCAAGCCGAAGCCGTTGCCGATTTGATTTCTTCCGACAACGAAGCGTCTCATCAAATTGCGATGCAACAAATGCGTGGTGGTTTTAGCAATGAAATCAAGGAATTGCGACAAGAATTATTGAATTTTGCTTCACTGATAGAATTAGAACTCGATTTTGCCGAAGAAGATGTGGCTTTTGCCGACAGAACCCAATTTCGGGAATTATTGAACAGAATTGAGTTTGTCTTGAAACGATTAATCGACTCATTTGCGGTTGGAAATGTAATTAAAAATGGAATTCCTGTTGCCATTGTGGGCGAACCCAATGTTGGAAAATCCACTTTATTGAATGCTTTATTGAATGAAGAACGCGCCATAGTTTCAGAGATTGCTGGAACCACGCGTGATACTATCGAAGACGAATTGGTTATTGGCGGCATTGGATTTCGATTCATAGATACCGCAGGAATTCGAGAAACTAAAGATGTGGTAGAAAGTATAGGCATCAAAAAAACTTTTGAAAAAATTGAACAGGCACAGGTGGTCCTATTTTTGTTTGATGGTTTGAAGTTTAAAGTTTCAGGTTTTGACTATATAACCGAAATTGAAAAGGTAAAAAACAAATACCCATTAAAACCCATTCTTGTTATCGTAAATAAAATTGATTTATTAGATAAGGACGAAATTTCAAGTATCAACAAACAACTTGAAACTTTAAACCTTAAACTTTTAAAAATTTCAGCCAAAGAAAATATAGGAATTGATGAACTCAAAAACCAATTGCTATCGTTTGTAAATACTGGAGCTTTGCGCAACAACGAAACTATCGTAACCAATACGCGTCATTATGATTCTTTACTAAAAGCCTTAGACGAAATCCAAAAAGTAAAATATGGGCTAGAAACCAATCTTTCAAGTGATTTGATGGCACTCGATATTCGCGAAGCTTTGTACCATTTTGGAATGATTACTGGGCAAGTGACCAATGACGAATTACTTGGGAATATATTTGCTAATTTCTGTATCGGGAAGTAATAATAATTCTTATCTCAACAGCTCCCCAATTTTCAGCGCGCATTTTTCGCCATCAATCGCTGCCGAGATAATGCCACCCGCATAACCTGCACCTTCGCCACAAGGGTAAAGCCCTTTGATTTGAAGATGTTCCAGGGTTTCTGAATCTCTAGGAATTCGAACAGGCGATGAAGTTCTTGATTCAGGAGCATGAAGAATAGCTTCGTTGGTCAAAAAACCACGCATAGTCTTACCAAACTCAACAAAACCTTCACGCAAAATTTGAGTTAAAAAGCTGGGAAAAACTTGTCCCATTTCAACCGAAATCGTTCCGGGAACATAAGAGGTTTTTGGGATATTTGATGAAACTTTATTTTGAGTAAAATCGACCATTTTTTGAGCTGGTACTTTTTGAGTGTTTCCCGCAAGTTGCCATGCTTTTTGTTCGATACTTTTTTGAAATTCCATTCCAGCCAAAGCACCAAACTTAGCAAATGGTTTAAAGTCTTCTAATTTTAGTTCGACCACAATTCCAGAATTGGCAGTGGACTGATCTCGTTTTGAGGGCGACCAACCGTTAGTCACCACTTCGCCTGGACTCGTAGCACAAGGCGCAATTACACCACCGGGACACATACAAAAAGAATACATTCCCCTACCTCCTACTTGCTTGACGATTGAATAGGGCGATGGTGGTAAATGTTCTCCACGATAATCGCAACTGTACTGAATGCTGTCAATCAATGATTGAGGATGCTCGGCTCGAACACCCAAAGCAAAAGCTTTTGCTTCTATAAAAATTTGTTTTCTATCTAATAATTCAAAAATATCCCGAGCTGAATGTCCAGTCGCTAGAATTATTTTGTTAGCCAAAATCGTTTCCCCTTTATGGGTAACTACACCCTGAACTTCATTGTTTTTGGTAAGAATATCGGTCAATCGAGTCTCGAAAAGAACTTGACCTCCCATTTCGATAATTTTCTCACGAATATCTTGAATAATTTGGGGTAATTTATTGGTTCCAATATGCGGATGAGCTTCAACTAAAATATCTGGAGATGCTCCAAAAGCAACAAATAATTCTAAAATTCGGGTAACATCACCTCGTTTTTTAGAGCGAGTATATAATTTTCCGTCCGAATAGGTTCCTGCTCCGCCTTCGCCAAAGCAATAATTGGAATCTTCGTTTACGATATGATCCACATTGATGGCTTTTAGATCTCGACGACGACCTCGAACATCTTTTCCACGTTCAATAACTATAGGTTTTAGACCCAATTCAATTAATTGCAAGGCAGCAAAAAGCCCTGCTGGACCAGCACCAACAATGATTACTTCTTGTGAATTAGAAACATTTTTGTATTCTGGAAGTTCAATTTTTTGTTCGACAAAATTTTCTCCTTTTAAATAAATAGTAACTTTTAGGTTTGTTTTTATGGCTTTTTGTCTTGCATCGATGGATCGTTTTAAAATTGAAACATGCTCAATTTCATTTCGAGAAACTTTTATTTGTTTCGATAAATGGTCTTTGAGCAAGGCTTCATTCGAAGCTATTTCTGGAGGTACTTGAAGGAGAAGTTCTTGTGGCATTGTTTCAGTAGATTGATTGTTGTTTTGATTATTTTGATAGAATACTGAAAATTTCCTCTCTACTAACTTTATCATTTCTATCAGCTTCTTGCATCAATAATAACAATCCGAAATCTTCTTTTTCTTCATCGGTCAATCTACTATTTATTTTCAACCATAACTCTTCTATAGAATTGTTAACGATTTTTTGAATTAATTCATCAGAACTGACTTTCTCAATAGTCGAAATTATTTTCAACTTTATCAAGGTTGTTTTATCTATATCTACAAACTGTTTCATCTATAAAAAAATTTCTGTAAAGATAACCATTAGAAAGTATTACTGACTATTTGTTGAAATACAAAAATATTTTTAAAATTCTTATATTCAGATTTCGAGAAGCAAAATCTTAATTGTAGGTTTGAAAAAAATATGATATATGAACTATTCAGATGAATTTACAAACTTTATATTAAAATCAAATCCAGACAATCTTAATAATTATATTGGGACAGGAAATCCAAATGCTAAGATTTTGATTATTGGAAAAGAATGTGCTGTAGACCTTGAAAAAAATCCAGAACAATATGAAAGAGAAATAAAAGGAAACCTTATTAACTGGAAAACTAATATTGAAAATCCAAATCAAATAATTGAAAATAGGACTATCAATCCATTATTTCCTTATAAAGGTCAAAAATTCACGATTTATAATGAAAAAAGAAAAAGAGGTATCGGAGGAACTAGCGATACTTGGTACAAGTATCAAAAACTTTATAATAGAATTTTAACTCCCAATACTACGAACATAATTTTTCACGATTCATTTTTTATCACAGAACTTAATGCTAATCCATCAAGTTACAGTAAAGATCAAAATCCTGAAACTCGTAAAACTTCAATTAAAGAAAGAGTAAATATTTTTTTCAATTCAGATTTTATTCAAAATTTTCAAATAATAATTCTTGCAACTTCACATTATACAAAAGAACATGAAATTGATATTTGTAAATTATTTAAAGTAGAATTTCAGAATCCTACAAAGCACGCTGATAAAAATTCTCGTCAATGGTATAACATACACAAAAATATAAAAGGAGAAAAAGCTAAACTTCTTATTCATACAAAACAATTAAGCATGGCTATAACAGATATACTTCTTGACGAAATCGCAATTGAAGTAAAATCATTTTCCAAGAAAAACAAAATAGACCTTTAAAAAATACTATTTACAACAGGGAAGCCGAAAACTGAAAAGAGTAGGCAAATTTAAAAATAAAAAATTATGCCAAAATTATTATGGGCAGTTCGATTAGAAGATGGAACAATATTGCCAAAGGGAACAAATTTGAAATTCGATGGTTCGGATGAATACGAAGGTAAATCTATAAGTGTATATGATGTTCCATCAGATTCTTATCTAAAAAGTAACCTTATGGACATGTCTGAAACCGCTACGGAAATTATTCTTCAAGTAAAATCATAAACTGATTTGATTTTAAATTTTTTAAGATAAAATTAAACCTTTGTCAAAGCACAAATTTTGACAAAGGTTTTGGTTTAATGTGCCTTTTTTTAATAATTTACCCCTCAAAAAAATTAAAAATGCCCCAACAAATCAAACTAATTTGGGATTTTCGAGGTCCTGCTTCGGCAAAAACCGCTGAACATCATGAAATTCATTTGAAACAATACATCGCCATCGAGAAATTATCCCCCAATATTACTGGTTTTGAAACTTTTGGTGAAATGCATGCTATTGCTTTTATGGTAGTGACAAAAGAAAATATGATTCAAGTTCGAGACGCTTTGAAACCGCATCGGGGAGAAGTATTCCCCACCCCAGACCTCCCCGAAGGGGAGGGAGTGTAGTTGTAAAAAGTTAAATTCCAATAAAAAAATTCCAAATTCCAATCTGTACGTTTGGAATTTGGAATTTAAGATTTGGAATTTGAATTTAATTCGCTACTTCACTGATAAACTTGATTCGCATTAATCGCAATTCGTCTATGTCGTAATCACCATCAAACTCCTTAAGTGCATCCTCAATGCAATCCGAGTGGGATTCCATAAAATAGTCGTGAATCTCTTCCTGTTGTTCATCGTCTAGGATTTCGTCAATCCAATACTTTATATTTAATTTCGTGCCAGAGTTTACGATTTGCTCCATTTCTTTAATCAAAGCATTCATAGACAAACCTTTGGCAGAAGCGATATCATCTAAAGGTAATTTTCTATCTACATTTTGAATAATATATAATTTATTTACAGAATTTGCCCCTGTCGATTTTACAACTAAATCTTCGGGACGAATGATATCATTTTCTTCAACATAACTTTTGATTAGGCTAACGAATTCATTACCGTATTTTTTAGCTTTTCCTTCGCCAACCCCATGAGTGTTAATCAACTCATCCATAGACATTGGATATTTCAACGCCATATCCTCGAGTGATGGATCTTGAAAAACTACAAAAGGCGGTACACCTAATTTTTTGGCCACTTTTTTACGCAAGTCACGCAACATTCCCATCAAGATTTCGTCTGCGGTTCCAGACGATTTTGCTGCAGTTTCAATAGCTTCATCTTCAGATTCGTTATATTCATGGTCTTCAGACATCATAAACGAAACTGGATTTTTGATAAAATTCAATCCTTTTTCTGTAATTTTCAAAATGCCATAAGTTTCGATATCTTTCGATAAAAAACCATCGACTAGAACTTGACGAATCAATGCCATCCAATATTTTTCTTCGAATGCCGTTCCGCAACCAAAAAACTTCTGCGAATCGGTTCTGTGTGCTTTAATCATTGCGTTTACACGACCAATTAGCGTGTAAATTATTTCTTTAGATTTATATAAATGTTTAGTGTCTCGAACAACTTCAAGCAATTTTGCAACTTGATTTTGTGCTTCTATTTTGGTTTTTGGGTTGCGAACATTATCATCCATATCGGCACCATCGCCCGTTTCTGAATCGAATTCTTCACCAAAATAATGCAATAAAAATTTACGACGTGACATAGATGTTTCGGCATAAGCAACCACTTCTTGTAGTAAGGCAAAACCTACTTCTTGCTCAGCAACTGGTTTTCCTGACATAAACTTTTCTAGCTTTTCTACATCTTTATAAGAATAGTAGGCTAAACAATGCCCCTCGCCACCATCACGACCAGCACGACCTGTTTCTTGATAATAACTTTCGAGCGATTTTGGAATATCATGGTGTATGACAAAACGAACATCTGGCTTGTCTATTCCCATTCCGAAAGCAATAG
>JAYVIN010000035.1:0-14970 GCA_043770135.1 Flavobacterium sp.
ATTAAGAGTTCTACTAACAACGTTAACACCAAATCCGTTTTTAGATTGAATAATAATTGCTCTTTTTGATGTAGTTGCATTAGCAATAAATCCTGAAGGGTAATTAATAGTGAAAGTAGATTCTAGAACAGCAAGAATAGCAGCATTATCAGTACCCCCATTAACTGTAGCACCCGCTGGAGCTGTAATAAAGTAGCTAGTAGCTCCAACTGCAAGAGTAGGAATAGTATATAAAACATTAGTAGCAGCAGTAGAACAAATTGCTAAAACACCTGTTACAGTTGGTGTAGCAGGAGCAGCAGCAGTTAAGTTTAATGGTCTATTGGCAGATGAACCTACAAAGTTGTTCGCTCTAACAGCAACTGGTATAGAAGCAACACCTGAAGCAACATTTTGATAGTTTACTGTTATTGTAGTCAGTGTTGTAGTGAATGATGTAGAAGATGTAGTTGATACACCAACAGAATCTTCAATAATATCAACACCAGCTGGTACAGTATAAGTATACGATAAAACATTAGAAACTACTGCAGTGGTTAGCGTTAAAGGAGTACTAGTTCCGATAAAAGAACTAATGTTAGTAGTCGATACACCACCGTTATTACGTGAAATAAGTGAAGCAGGAACATTTGCAATTACAGCAGCAACTCTCACAACTCTTGCATTTGCACTTGTTACAGGAACTGCAGGTACAAGTAGTGAATTATCTCTTGTAGAAAGATTAATACCATTTTTAGCAAATACACCTAAGTAGTAAGTGGCAGCTCCAGCAGATACGTTCGAGAAATTAACTTTTATTGATCTTGAAACAGTTGTAACAGCACCTTCAGTGATATTAGTTCCTGTAGGTAAATCCCATACATATTCACTAGCTAATAAAGAAGCAGTAGCGGTTAAAGTTAACTCAGTATTTGTACCAATAAATCTACTAATATCAACAATCGCAGTTGCAGCAGTTGCAGGAGCAACAGCAGCAGCATTCGTCAATTTTAAAGCAGCTGGTGCAGCTGGTCTGATAGCTGTTAAAGTTAACAATCTAGCCGTAGAGGTATTGTTAGGAGTAAATAATGGTGAAGAAAAAGTAAGTGCAGTATTGTTAGTAGACGAAAGTCCAGTACCGTTTTTACCGAAAACACCTATTCTCAACACATTTGTTGAAACAGGAACAGTAGCAGTAGTGTTGTAATTAAACGTATTTGAACTAGTCACTCCAGTAAAAGTAACAAAAATTTCAGGCAATGTACTTTCTGTACTTGCAATGATAGTTGAGTCAGTAAGACTTGTTACTCTAGTTACACCTGTTGGCAATTCCCAAACATAAGAAGTTGCAGTAGCAGATACAGCAGCAGATAATCTTAGTATTCTTGTTGTACCCATGTAAGGAGCGAATGTTGTAATAGCTGTTGTATTTATACCATTGTTCATTCTTAGACTACCTGGAGCTACAGCAGGAGCTCTTGTTAATGTTAAAGTTCTGGAAAGTGAAGCACATCTTATTAAATTTAAAGATTTAACAGCAAGTACTGCTGAATATTTGTCGGCAGAAGCAGATATTAAAACATTAATTGTGTTTTCAGGAGTAGTAACAACACCAGTAGTTGTTCCGTCAGCAAGAGTAACACCTGCAGGAAGAGTCCATATATAACTTGTTGCTGCCGCAGCAGTAGCAGTCAATTTCAAAGGAACACCTGAACCGACATAAATTCCTACAGCTGTAATTGCAGTAGTAGGAGTTGCAGGTAATACAGCAGCATCATTAGTAAGTACTAATGCAGTTGGAGTAGTTGGTAATGCATTTACGATTACAGTAATAGTGACTCTTGACCCTTCAATACCGTCTATGATTTGAGACACATAATAGTTTCTAGTGCCAACAGTTGTGGTTGATGGTGTTGGGGCAATAAGCGAAGCCGTTCCTCTCGAAGCAACGGTATACCATTTTAAAGTAATTCCTACTGGGCTGTTTACATTTGAAGTTAAAGGAGAGGGAGTCTCTGTTCGACAATAGTTGACCGTTACTGGACCAAAACAACTAGATGTAATAGAGTAACCAGCAGTTGTATCTTTATTCCAGTTACTATTAGCATAAGCAGAAGTAGGATTTGTAACGGTTATACAATAAAGATTTGGATTATTAGTACATAACATACTTGAAAGATTAGTACAACCTGATATATCTAAACTTTCTAAACTATTATTATTGCAAAATAGATTTACAAGATTAGTAAATCCACTTAAATTCAAGTTTGGTAAAAGATTAAAACTACAATCAAGAACTTGTAAATTATTAGATAACCCGCTTATAGTTGTTATTAAATTTACTGAACAGCCTACTGAAATAAGACTTGTCAATCCATTCAAATTCAAACTAGTTAATTGATTATTAGTACAATATAAATAAAGTAATCCATTTAAACCACTCAAGTTTATGTTAGGTAATTGATTATTTGAACAATTAATACTAATTAAATTACCTAAACCATTTAATTCTAAACTTATTAATTGGTTATTGCTACAAATAAGATATTTTAAATTTGTCAAACTATTCAAGTTTAAACTTGTTAATACATTATTCTCACAATGCAAATCTTCTAAATTGGCACAATTAGTTATGGTTAAACTTTGTAATTGATTGTTATTACACCACAAAACTTGAAGAGAAGTTAAACCATTCAAGTTTAAATTTTCTAATAAATTATTATTACAAAGCAAACTTTGTAAAGAAGTTAATCCATCCACGATTAAATTAGTTAATATATTGTTGGAACTATTTAAATCCTTTAAAAAGGAAAATCCATTTAAGTTTAAACTACCTATTTGATTAGAACTACAATCTATACTTTCTAAAAGAGTTAAGCCACTTAGATTTAATGTAGTTATTTGATTAGATCTACAACTCAAATATTTTAAATTGGATAATCCACTCAAATCTAAACTAGTCAATAAATTATTATCACAATACAAACCTTGCAAAGATGTAAAGCCTTGAATACCTGTCAAGTCTGCAATGTTTTTATTCTCAATATTCAAACCGTATATTCCACTAATAGCAGAGGTAAGCACTCTATTGTCACCATTAACGGTGTCAATACCTTGGTCAAACAAGGCTTGTTCAAAGTTCTCGTCGGGAATGGCGGTGTATGATTGATTACAATTTAGCGAAT
This sequence comes from Flavobacterium sp., assembly GCA_043770135.1. GTDB lineage: Bacteria > Bacteroidota > Bacteroidia > Flavobacteriales > Flavobacteriaceae > Flavobacterium. The sequence continues at coordinate 3,165 of JAYVIN010000035.1, forward strand.
AACTAGCAGTAGCATCTTTTACCCAATTGCTATTTGCTGTTGCGGCAGCAATATTATCTACTTGAATGCAAGATAATGATGGGTTATTTATACAATTTAAATTTTGTAAAGCAGTTAACGCACTCAGATTTAAATTGGTCAATTGATTGTTATCGCAATACAAAGTTTGCAAATTATGTAGTCCACTTACATTTAAATTCGTTAATTGATTTCCACTGCATTCCAAATACTGTAGAGCAACAAAATCTTGAATACCGGTTAGGTCACTTATGTTTTGGTAATTTATATATAAAACAGTAGTAAATGAAATATTCTCTGTGATTACTCGACCATCTAAAATATTGTCAAGCCCATTATCGATAAGAACTTGTTCAAAATTTGAATCAGGAATTAAAGTATAAACCGGAGGTATTGAACAATCTAAACTAAATCTTGTAAATGAATCGTAATTAGAAACTGCCAATAGATCAAAGTTAGCAACCGATACACAACTCAAATTAGGGTTAGAAAAAATCTGCAAATTGAATAAATTTGTCAACCCTCGCAAATCGAGTTCGCTTAATTGATTGTATGTGCAATCCAGCTCTTGCAAACTAGTTGCTCCATTAACATTTAAATTCGTTAATTGATTTCCACCACATCTCAAACTTTGCAAATTAGTTAGTCCGCTTACATTTAAATTCGTTAATTGATTGTTTGGGCAATACAAAGTTTGCAAATTATGTAGTCCACTTACATTTAAATTCGTTAATTGAGTTCCACTGCATTCCAAATACTGTAGAGCAACAAAATCTTGAATACCGGTTAGGTCACCTATGTTTGAACCACCGAAAGACAATTCAGTAACTACTGAAATATTCTCTGTGAGTACTCGACCATCTAAAATATTGTCAAACCCATTATCGATAAGAACTTGTTCAAAATTTGAATCAGGAATTAAAGTATAAACCGGAGGTATTGAACAATCTAAACTAAATCTTGTAAATGAATCGGAATCGGAATCAAGAATTGCCAATAGATCAAAGTTAGTAACCGATACACAACTCAAATTAGGGTTAGAAGAACTCTGCAAATCGTATAAATTTGTCAACCCTCGCAAATCGAGTTCGCTTAATTGATTTCCTCCACATCTCAATCTTTGCAAATTAGTTAGTCCGCTTACATTTAAATTCGTTAATTGATTTCCACCACAATTCAATGTTTGCAAATTAGTTAGTCCGCTTACATTTAAATTCGTTAAGTGATTTCCAGCACAAATCAATGTTTGCAAATTAGTTAGTCCGCTTACATTTAGGCTTGTTAATGGATTTTCGACGCAAGTCAAACTTTGTAAAGAAACAAAATCTTGAATTCCTGTTAAATCACTAGCACCGCCACTTATATCTATTGAAGTAATCCCTGAAATATTTGCAGTTAGCACTTTACCATCTAAAATGTTGTCATAACCACTAGAGATAAGATTTTGTTCAAAAAACGGGTCAGGGATTAGGGTATCTTGAGCTTGTGTAGCTTCAAAACCAAAAAAAAAGAACATTAATAAGTAATACTTTTTCATAAAATATAATTTAAATTTTGCCTACTCTTTATTAGGATTTTCGGCTTGCTCCCTGTTTCTCCCCCCGCCCCCTAGGTTGCTTCATTCTTCGCAATGACAGGGAGGCGAAATGTGTGAGGTTATTTGTACTTATTTTTGGGTAATGTACCCCAATGTATAGGTTTAATGATATTCCGTTTCGGTTCTTAAGTCCTTCTTTGGGGTTGTTTCTATATAATGTGCTATTTTTTAGTGCATTTTTGGGGTTCTTTAGTCCTCCGTTGGGGTTTTCGACCCCTAATTTTCTATTTTTTATCTCAAAATTCTATTCTTGAACCCCAACGGTTCATTCTCGAACCGCAAATTATGTCTTTACGAACCCATGGGTTTACTATTATTCTGTGTTGATTTAATCTTGACTCAAACTTAAGACATTGTTCTTAAATAAATTAGGTTCTTTTTTAAATATTTTTGGATTTAATAAAATCTTTACAATTAGTTAACTTTGTTAGTATAACCCTACCACCCTGCGTAGGGTTTTAAACCCTAATAGGGTTACTCTATTTTTTTTCCTTGTAGTACTATTTTATACCTAATTAAAATAGTAAATATCAAGTTTTATAAAACGTGTCTTAAGAGTTTATTTACCCATAAAAATTAAAAAATATAGAGCCAAAAATAAAGAGTACAATAAATGGTAATTGATATAAATAGAATATATTTGCTAGATTTTTTTTTAATTTCGAATTCATGAGCATATCGCACAAAGATCTACACAGTAAGTTAACATTAGGAGGTTTATTAATTTCGTTAGGAATAATTTATGGAGACATAGGCACCTCGCCACTCTATGTAATGAAAGCCATTATTGGCGAATATATTATCAATGCAGACATCGTTTTAGGAGGCATTTCTTGTGTTTTTTGGACACTGACTCTACAAACTACTATCAAATATGTACTCATCACCTTGAGTGCCGATAACCACGGCGAAGGAGGTATTTTTGCCTTGTATGCTCTGGTCAAAAAGACAAAAATAAAATGGTTGATTGTCCCCGCGATTATTGGAGGAAGTGCCTTACTCGCCGATGGAATTATCACACCACCCATCTCAGTATCTTCGGCAGTAGAGGGAATTCAAACTTTTTACCCACAAATAAATACAGTCCCTATTGTTATCGGAATCTTATTTGTGTTGTTTACTATTCAGCAATTTGGATCTAAATTAGTAGGACGCTTTTTTGCTCCAATGATGCTTATTTGGTTTGTAATGCTGGGTACTTTGGGCGTGCTACAAATCGTAGATCATCCCGAAGTTATAAAAGCATTAAATCCGTATTATGCCTATCATCTTTTATCCATTCATCCTGAAGGCTTTTATGTTTTAGGATTTGTATTTCTGTGTACCACAGGAGCCGAAGCCTTGTATTCGGATATGGGACATTGTGGACGAAAAAACATCAGAATTAGTTGGATTTTTGTAAAAATTGCCCTTGTGCTTAACTATTTCGGACAAGCAGCTTACCTAATTCATCATGAAGGGCAAACCTTAAAGGATTTAGGTGGGGAAAATGCGAATCCGTTCTATTTAATTATGGCAGATTGGTTTCAACCTATCGGAATTGTAATAGCAACACTTGCGGCTGTTATCGCCTCACAAGCCTTGATAAGTGGTTCGTTTACGTTGATTAACGAAGCCATGCGATTGAATTTTTGGCCTAAAGTAAAAATAAAATATCCTTCGGAATTAAAAGGACAATTGTACATTCCTTCTATAAACTGGCTATTGTTTTTAGGCTGTGTTGGAGTGGTGTTGCACTTTGAAAAGTCGAGTAATATGGAACACGCTTACGGACTGGCTATTATATTGTGCATGATAATGACTACGATTTTACTCAATTATTTTATGATTTTAAAAAGAGTGAAATTGTATTTTATGATTCCCATAATTACTATTTATCTCGTAATTGAATTTTGTTTTTTAATTGCCAATATCACAAAATTTACCGAAGGAGGTTATGTTACCCTTATTATTGCCTCAGTGCTTATTGCCATCATGAGCATTTGGAATTCAGCCAAGAATATTAATAAAAGTTACACCAAATTTGTAAAAATTGAAGATTACAAAAAAGTATTGGTCGAACTAAGTACTGATTTATCAATTCCTAAATATTCAACCCATTTAGTTTATATGACAAATGCTGGTAGAACAGACGAAATTGAGGAAAAAGTAATGTATTCTATTTTACAAAAAAGACCAAAAAGAGCTGATATTTATTGGTTTGTACACGTAAATATTTTGAACGAACCATACAAAAAGGAATACAAGGTTACCGAAATTACCAAAGACGATTTGTATCGCATCGATTTTAATTTAGGTTTTAGAGAGCCTACAAAAATAAACTTGATGTTTAAAGAAGTGATCAAGGATATGGTTCAAAAAGGAGAGGTTGACATTACGAGTCGTTACGAATCTTTGAACAAAAATAATATTATTGGAGATTTCAAATTTGTATTATCCGAAAAATTCTTGTCTAATGATAGTGATATCCTTTGGCATGAAAAAATAATCATGAACTCTTATTTCTTAATTAAAAAACTAAGTTTATCAGAAGAAAGAGGATTTGGATTGGATAGCAGTTCTGTAAAAATCGAAAAATTCCCAATGGTGCTTCATGCTCCTGAAAACATAAGCCTAACAAGAATCTTATAATTTATATTTTTGCCACAGATTTCACAGATTAGTACGAATTCATAATCATCATTTTAATGAATCTGTGCTAATCTGTGAAATCTGTGGCTATTTAAGCAAAATTCAACAATGCTATAAGTTCAAGGATTGCCAAATCTGTTTTTTATATACTACCTTTGCACCTCAATTATTTAAAATGAGATTACACAGAAATTTAGTTTACACTACCATCGACGCTTTGAATGCTATTTTTAATGATGGGGAATATGCCGATAAAGTGGTAGCGCGTTCTTTGAAAAAAGACAAAAGATGGGGCAGTTCTGATAGAAAATTTGTTGCCGAAACCATATACGAAATTGTCCGCTGGAAAAGACTTTATTCCGAGATTGCCGAAGTAAAAGAACCTTTCGATAGAGATAACCTTTGGAGAATGTTTTCGGTTTGGGCAGTATTAAGAGGTTATCCAATACCTGATTGGAGACAACTAGAAGGAACACCAGAACGTAAAATAAAAGGTCGTTTTGACGAACTTTCCAAAATTAGAACCTTGAAAGAATCTATCCCCGATTGGATGGACGAATTGGGCGTTAAAGAATTGGGCGAAAAAATTTGGGCTAAAGAAATTGCTGCCCAAAATCAACCCGCCAAAGTAATTCTGAGAACCAATACTTTGAAAACTACAAAAGAGCAGTTAAGAGCCATCTTGATGGATTTAAATATTGAAACCGATTATCTGAAAGATCAACCTGATGCGTTGGTTTTGAAAGAAAGAGCTAATGTATTCTTGACTGATGCTTTCAAACAAGGCTTTTTTGAAGTTCAAGATGCCAACTCACAACTTGTTGCGGCTTTTCTTGATGTAAAACCCGGAATGAGAATAGTGGATACTTGTGCGGGTGCGGGTGGAAAAACATTGCATATTGCGGCTTTGATGGAAAACAAAGGACAATTGATTGCGATGGATTTATACGAAAGTAAATTGAAGCAATTGAAATTAAGAGCCAAAAGAGACGGCGCATTCAACATAGAATATCGAATTATCGATTCTACAAAAATCATCAAAAAACTTTACGAAAAAGCCGACAGAGTATTGATTGACGCCCCTTGTAGCGGTTTAGGCGTTTTGAAAAGAAACCCCGATGCCAAATGGAAATTACAACCCGAATTCATTGATAACATTCGCAAAGTACAGTCAGAAGTTTTGGAAAGTTATTCTAAAATTGTAAAACCAGGAGGGAAATTAGTCTATGCTACTTGTTCTATTTTGCCTTCAGAAAACCAAGAACAGATTGAAAAATTCTTGGCAACCGATATCGGAAAACAATTCAACTTTATAAAAGACCAAAAAATATTAGCGCACGAGTCAGGATTTGATGGATTTTATATGGCGTTGTTAGAGCGAAAAGAAAGTGCTACAACGAAGAACGAATAACAAAAACTAATCTATAAAAAAAAATCCATCTCGAAAGATGGATTTTTTTGTAATCTATATTTATAAATTAAGCATCTAAATCTACTTTTGTTTTACTTGCAATTTCTTTGTAAGTACCATTTTCTAATTTTTCACGAATAGCCTCAAATGCAATAAGTGTTTCATCTACATCGGATAATGTGTGAGAAGTTGTGGGTATCATTCGTAGTAAAATAATTCCTTTTGGAATTACCGGATAAATCACAATAGACAAGAAAATTCCATAATTTTCTCTCAAATCATTTACCATTACCATCGCTTCCGGAACACTTCCTTCGAGATAAACAGGTGTAATACAAGTATTTGTATCGCCAATATTAAACCCTCTAGATTTCAACCCATTTTGCAAAGCATTTACATTTACCCATAATTTATCTTTGATTTCAGATGAATTACGCAACAGCTCCAAACGCTTCAACGAACCAATAGTTTGAATCATTGGCAAAGCTTTAGCAAACATTTGGGAACGCAAATTGTATTTTAGATAATCGATAATATCTTTATCAGCGGCAACAAAAGCACCAATATTAGCCATAGATTTCGCAAACGTAGAAAAATACACATCAATATCATCCTGAACACCTTGCTCTTCGCCTGCTCCTGCTCCTGTTTTTCCTAGGGTACCAAAACCGTGTGCATCGTCGACCAAAAGACGAAAATTATATTTCTTTTTCATGGCTACAACCTCTTTCAACTTGCCTTGTTGTCCACGCATCCCAAAAACCCCCTCTGTGATAAATAATATTCCACCCCCAGTGGTTTCGGCTAATTTTGTAGCACGTTGCAGATTTTTCTCCATACTTTCTACATCGTTATGTCGATAGGTAAAACGCTTTCCGCTATGCAAACGAACTCCATCAATGATACAAGCATGAGCATCTACATCATAAACAATTACATCATTTCGAGTGACCAATGCGTCTATAGTGGACATAATACCTTGATACCCAAAATTCAACAAATAAGCAGATTCTTTCATCACAAAAGCCGCTAATTCTTGTTCTAATTGTTCGTGGTATTTAGTGTGACCCGACATCATTCTAGCTCCCATCGGGTAAGCTGCTCCAAATTCTATTGCAGCATCGGCATCGGCTTTTCTAACTTCTGGATGATTGGCGAGTCCTAGATAATCATTCAAACTCCAGTTCAAAATATCTTTTCCTTGAAAACGCATCCTAGGACCTAAGTCTCCTTCTAATTTTGGAAAAACAAAATAACCCTCTGCTTGTGAGGCCCATTTTCCTAAAGGTCCTTTATTGTTTTGAATTCTTTCGAATAAATCTTTTACCATAATATTGAAGTACAATTTCTAATTTTAATAAGGCGCAAAAATAATTATTTAATAACAGAATAAAGTATGATTGTAAATTTATTTTACAAGAACTATAAAATGGGAATCTCATTTTATAATCAATAATTTCAATTGACCCAATATTCTTATTACTGTTTTTGTTTAAGTCATCAAAATTTTATTTTAAAAAAAATCTTTAGTAAAACCCTTAATACGTCGATTTTGACTATTTTTGAAAAGGCAAAGCATTAGCTAAGTTGCCAACCTAAACTTCTAATAAAATATTACTGAATTTTATTTTCCATACTAAATAATTAAGATGAATTCTTTTAAAGACAAACCTTGGTATCAATTTTTAAGCAACAAATACGTTTGGGTTTTGTTGTTTTTCTCTACTTGGATGCTGTTTTTGGATAACTATTCCTATTTTGATCATCGGATATTAGACAATCAAATTAAAGAGCTAGAAGACAACAAAACCTACTATCAAGAAGAAATTAGAAAAGACAAAGAAAACATCAAACTATTACAAAACATCAATCATATCGAAAAATATGCTCGCGAAAAGTACTACATGAAAAAAGAAAACGAAGATATTTACATCGTTGAATTTGAAGGTGATAGTGTAGAAAAAAAATAAGTTCATAAAAATAAAGCTTTCTAAGGAATATAATGAAAATGCTATTCGATAATTTCGATCCTATTTCCTCCAAACAATGGAAACAACGAATTCAATTTGAACTCGATGGCGCTGACTATAATGACACTTTACTATGGAATTCGCCCGAAAATATTAAAGTAAAACCTTTTTACCATCGTGACGAATTTGAACAAAGTGTTTTTACTAACACAAAATCCGATAGTTTCAAAATTTGCCAAAATATATATGTTCAGGATGTAATCAAATCAAATCTCCGCGCTATAAATACTATTAATAGAGGAGCTGAAAGTATTATTTTTACTGTAAATGATGAGCAAATCAATATAGAAGAATTGCTAGAAAATATTCCATTTGACAAAATAGCAATTTACTTCAATTTGGGATTTTTATCAACATCTTTCATAAAAAAATTAGATGCGATTGCTTTTGAAAAAAATGCAATTATATATTGCAATCTCGATCCAATAGGACATTTAGCAAAAGAAGGGAATTGGTACAACACTCTAGAAAAAAACAATTTTGAAACACTAGAAATACTTTCAAAATCAACAAGTACTATTTCACTTATTAGTATTAATAGTGGTTTATATCAGAATTCAGGCGCAACTATTGCCCAGCAAATTGGGTATAGTTTAGCTCATGCCAATGAATATTTGAATCGTATTAAAACCATAAACAAACCTATAGTATTTCAGATATCGGCTGGTAGTAATTATTTTTTTGAAATTGCAAAGCTAAGAGCCATTCGATTACTTTTCAATTTAATTGCAAAAGAATACGGTCACAATTTAGACTGTCACCTACTCGTTTCACCTACCAAACGCAACAAAACAATTTACGACTACAACGTCAATATGATTAGAACCACCAGCGAATGTATGAGTGCAATTCTTGGAGGAGCCGATGCGATTGCAAACCAAGCCTTTGACACTTTGTACCGCAAAGACAATGAATTTAGTGATAGAATAGCACGAAACCAATTAGTAATACTAAAAGAAGAAAGTCATTTTGACAAAGTAAATAATCCCGCCGATGGCAGTTATTACATCGAAAGCTTAACCCATCAACTAGCCGAAAAAGCCTTAATTCTATTCAAAGATATTGAAAAGCAAGGTGGTTTTTTGAAACAATTAAACGAAGGTGTTATCAAACGAAAAATTCAAGAAAGTGCCCATAAAGAACAAGAATTATTCAATTCCGAAAAAGATATTTTAGTAGGGACAAACAAATATATTAATAAAAAAGACAGGATGAATGATACATTAGAATTGTACCCATTCATGAAAATAAAACCTCGAAAAACACTCATTACCCCAATAATAGAAACACGCTTAGCCGAAAAATTAGAACAAAATCGCCTCAAAGAAGAACAAAACACACCATTGCCACTATGAAAAATTTACTATGCTTTTTAATTTTTATAAATTCATTCCATTCTTTTGCACAACAAAAAGCAATTGAGATCACAAATATTAAAAATGGGAAAACGCATATCTTTCCCGAAAACCAAAGGGTTAAAATTAGAACTTTAGATCGAAAAAAACACGTTGGTAGAGTCCATTTTTCGAAAAATAGCACACTGTTAATTGATAATAAATCTATAAAAACAGATAGTATATTGAGTATAAAAAAACAACCTATTGTTTTAGGAACTCTTAAAACAGGACTATTCCTAAGTGGATTAACAGCAGTGGGAGCCTCTTTAGTAAATGCTTCCTCTGGCAAAGACTCAGCTATTTTACTTTTCTTGGCGGGAACAGGAGCCACCATTAGTTCTGGTTTGATTGAAGGATTGAATGCCAAACATTCGAACAAAAAATGGTCATTTAAAATTATTGAAAAATAATGCGTAAAAACCTGCAACATATCAAAATTGAAAAGTGGGTAGAAATAAGCCAGGAGTTAGAAGAGAAGATTTACTCTACTGACGAAGGCATTAAAATAAAATCCAAGTACAGCAAAAAGGATATCGAAAATTTAGAGCATCTTGATTTTGGTGCTGGATTTCCACCTTATTTAAGAGGACCTTATGCTACAATGTACATTCGCAATCCATGGACAATTCGTCAATATGCAGGGTATTCAACCGCCGAAGAAAGCAATTCATTTTACATAAAAAATTTAGTTGCAGGACAAAAAGGGCTTTCGATTGCCTTTGACTTAGCTACACATAGAGGTTACGATTCTGATCATGAACGAGTATCTGCCGACGTTGGAAAAGCGGGTGTAGCCATAGACTCCGTTGAAGATATGAAAATACTCTTTGACCAAATTCCACTTCAAGAAATATCCGTTTCGATGACAATGAACGGAGCAGTTTTGCCTATTATGGCCTTCTATATCGTAGCTGCCGAAGAGCAAGGCGTAAAATCCGAGCAATTATCTGGCACCATTCAAAATGATATTTTAAAAGAATTTATGGTTCGAAACACTTATATCTATCCTCCAAAGTCTTCGATGAAAATTACAGCAGCTATTTTTGAATACACTCAAAAAAGAATGCCTAAGTTCAATCCAATTTCTATCTCAGGGTACCATATGCAAGAAGCTGGTGCCACTGCCGATATTGAATTGGCTTACACATTGGCAAACGGAATAGAATACATTAGAACTGGACTCCAAACTGGAATGAAGATTGATGATTTTGCCCCTCGCCTATCCTTTTTTTTTGGAATAGGAATGAATCATTTTATGGAAATAGCCAAATTAAGAGCTGCACGAATGATTTGGGCTAAACTAGTGCAACAATTCAACCCACAAAATCCAAAATCATTAGCCTTACGAACCCATTGCCAAACAAGTGGATGGAGTCTAACAATGCAAGATCCGTATAATAATGTAACTAGAACCTGTATTGAAACTTCAGCGGCTATATTTGGAGGTACACAATCTTTACACAGTAATTCCTTAGACGAAGCGATGGCACTACCTACTGATTATTCGGCTAGAATTGCCAGAAATACCCAGCTCTATTTTCAAGAAGAAACCAAAATCACCAAAACAGTTGACCCTTGGGGTGGTAGTTATTATGTTGAATCTTTGACGCACGAATTGGTTCAAAGTGCTTGGAACCATATTGAAGAAATCGAAAAATTAGGAGGTATGACAAAAGCTATCGAAACAGGAATTCCTAAACTCCGAATTGAAAAAGCTGCAGCCCGAAAACAAGCCCGAATTGACAGTGAACAAGATGTAATAGTAGGTTTGAACAAATACCAATTAGAAAAAGAAGACTCCATTCGAGTTCTTGAAGTAGATAATTTTAAGGTTCGCCAACAACAATTAGAACGACTCAAACAAATAAAATCGACCAGAAACAATGCTTTAGTTCATGAATCACTTAGTAAACTTACCCAATGTGCCAAAACTGGCGAAGGCAATTTACTAGAATTAGCCATTCATGCTGCAAGAAATCGCGCAACTCTCGGGGAAATTAGTGATGCATTAGAAACGGTTTTCGGAAGATATGAAGCCCAAATAAAAATGGTAAACGGTATATATGGTGATGAAATAAAAAACGATATCAAGTTCGAAAGGGCAAAACAACTCGCTACAGAATTTTCCAAAACAAAAGGATACGCTCCTCGAATTCTTATTGCCAAAATGGGACAGGACGGCCACGATAGAGGATCCAAAGTAATCGCTACTGCCTATACCGATATAGGGTTTGAGGTTTATCTTAGTCCATTATTTCTGACTCCTGAAGAAACTGTTGAAAAAGCCCTGATAAACAACGTTCATGCTTTAGGCATCTCCTCACTTGCTGCTGGTCATAAAACATTTGTGCCTCAAGTAATATCGGGATTAAAGGAATTCAAGCGTGAAGACATTAAGGTCATTGTAGGTGGAGTTATTCCTCCTCGAGATTATCAATTTCTTTTTGATGCAGGAGCAGTTGCTGTTTTTGGACCTGGAACAAAGATTAGTGAGTCTGCTATTTGTATTTTGGAAAATTTGGTGGATGATAAAAATTGATAAGAAGTGTTTTTCGAACTCTCAAAATAAGAAAGCAACTTCAATTGAAGTTGCTTTTTTTATTGGTTTTTAGAACTTATATCAAACATTATACCAATTGTAATTTTAAAATGGTCTAATCCTTTTTAAAATTTTACAATGGTTAATGCCGATAGACAATATATTGAGTACAATTTATTGGAC
>JAYVIN010000036.1:0-4995 GCA_043770135.1 Flavobacterium sp.
AAGAACCTTTTTCATCATAATCTACTGTAAACCAAAAATCTGAAGATGGAAGTGGTTGCCCGTTGAATGTTCCATTCCAACCTTCGCTCGAAGGTCTTATTTGTTTGATTAATTTTCCATATCGATCAAAAATATGTATTGGTGCATTGGGGTTCGTTGTTGCTAAATGTTTAATATTCCACGTTTCATTTACATTATCTCCATTTGGTGTAAAGTATTTAGGGTAATTGATGATTATGGCTTTTATAGGGGCAGGATTGCAATGACCATTTTTATCGTTTACAGAAATTGTATGTTCACCAGGCAAAATAGTATCAAAGGTATTGCTGTCTTGAAACGGAAGATTATCCAATTGATATTCATAATTTCCAGAACCTGCACCTAGTACATTTACTGAAATAAAGGTTGGATTATCAAAAGCATCACTAAAATTAATTTCAATATAAGGAGCATACTTAAGCACTTTGGCTGAAGCCAGTTTTGAACATAAGGAGGTACTATTCGTTGCTTTTACAACATAATCACCAACTTGCGTGGTTGTAATGAAATGGCTGTTGCCACCATAAGGCGCTCCATTAAATGTCCATTCAAACAAATAATTGGCTCCCGAAATTCCTGAATCTAAAGTGACTGGATTTAATAAAGTGCCTGTTTTATGATCTTCGCAAAGGAAATATTCAGGGAGTAATTGGGGTTCGGGATTTAGATTTACAATCAATTTTAATTCAACAACATCAAAACAAGCTACGGCCGAACTATTGTTTGTAACTCTAATCCAAACACTGTCAGAAATTGGACTGTCGTTTTGATACGTTGCAGGATTTGCAATAGGAATTGCTGCTATATCATCGGCTTGAGTCCTAGACGTGTAAAAAGTTAAAGTGAAATTGGCAGCAGGTGTTTGTCCGTTCAAAACTTGATTTCTAATCGATGCACTAGTCAAATCGAACTCAAAAATTCCATCGTTATTGTCAGGTGTATCGCAGGTTACCCAATCGGTTACAGGATTTGCAACGGGTCTTGGAGTAATAGTGATACTAAACGGATTTTCATCATAACATGTTATTCGGAGTCCGTTGTTGTAATAAATATAGTAGGCAGGGAGCACCGTTGCAGCAGTAACTATCGTTCCAGCAGGGATGATTTTTCCAACACCTAATGGACCACCGGGTGCATCATAATAGAAATTATTTGGACTCGGCAATGGCGGAAAAGTAAAACTTTCACAGTAGGATAATTGGGTAGGAATTGGGTCGGCTTCAACAGGATTTATTGTAATATCGAAAGAGTCTTCACTGTAACAACTTGGGTCGTTTGGGTCGGCAGCATAGATATAAATTCTATTGTTTGTGCTAATTACTGTCCCTGCCGGCAAAGGATTTACTCCATCCTTGTCGTCGTAATAAGCGCCATTAATCAAAGTTGGTAAGGTGTAAGGTTCACAGCGATCTTGCGGGCCTCTAGAATCAATTATTGGTTTATTACGGATAGTGATAGTCCAAGGTTTTTCATTGTAACAACCAGACAACGTGGTCGATGGTTTGTATATATAAATAGTTTGTGTGGTAGTTATTCTATCAATATTTGGAAATAATTGAACATTCCCAGGTGTTGCTGAACCTCCCGTTAAGCTGTAATAATCACCACCATCAACTTGAGATGGTAAGGGATAACTTTCGCATTCAGTTCTATCAGTTGGAGTAGACAAGAATGGTGCATTGATAGTAATTGTAAAGGAATCGGTTGTACAATTCGCTCCAGCAATATAAGTGTAAATTGTGGTCGTATTCGAAATTAATCCTGGTAGAATTAGAGTGCCGCCGCCATTTGGAGCAGTGCGATATTCCCCAACTGGTGCAGGTGGTAAATTATAAGAAAGGCACTCGTTTACATTTGTTAAACCCAACGAACCAATATATACAGTAAAGATAGTATCAGGCGATCGGCATATATTGTTTGTTGCAAATACATACAGCGTTGTAGTGGTCGTTATTGGAGAAATTGCAGGAGTGTAAATTCCTGTTGTAGTATCATAAGTATAATAATCTCCCACAGCCAAAGGAAGTAAACTGTATGAAGCACAATCAAAAACATTGGCAATTGGGGCAATTATTGGGGTTTTGTAAATAGTAATATTAAATTGTCCTTCTAAACTACAAGGATTAATTAAATCGGTTGAAGTAAAATAGGTATGGATAGTTGTGGTGCCAATAGTAGTAATTGTTGAGCCTGCAGGGTATTCTATTCCTCCACCACTTGGTCCTCCCGGTAAAGAAAAATAACGAAGACCAAATTCTGTTAACGGTAAAGTATATTGGTCACAACTAGTTTCTTCAACCGGATTAACATCTGTTGGATTTACAATTATAACTTCGAAATTGCTTTCATTAGGACAACTGAGTGCTCCAGCGGTTGTATTGTAAATGTAAACGTCTTGGTCTAATGAAATGACATCCCCAGAACTTAACGCAGATAAGCTTTGGTTTGGCCCCGAATAATAATTACCAGGGTTTACCAATGATGGTAAAGTATAACTATAACAAACATATTGATCAGCTTTTTGGTCTAAAATAGGTCTTAGAATTACATTTAGTTTAAAATTGGTCGTACTGAAGCAGGTCGGCTCTGTTGTGTTTTGAACTCTTGCAAAAATGGTTCTATTTCCAGAGGTATATGGTATTGAAACATCTATTGAATTTGTTCCAGCATTGGCATCGTTAGCATTATCAAAATATGAAATTTCATAAATAGACATTGATTGGATTCCCATTATAGTTGCTGTTTGTGAATCAACATTAAAAGTACCAGTATTGGTACCAACTGAACTTTCACATGAAATCATGTCCGCAGCGGTATTGGCAATTGGTGGTGAAGTGGTTCTTAATTGGAATGATTTTGCAATAAAACATTTGGTAGTAGTGTCCTCTATTCTCACCCAAATTGTAGTGGGCAATGAAGAAATAGGAATCGTTACTGTGTCAGAAAGACGGGAACTATTTGAATTTGCGTTTAGTAGGGAAGAATGGTAACTTATTTTTGTTCCAGGAATCGTTACTATCGGAGTATTAATTGACAAATCAAAAGTATAATTCGCAAGCCCAGAATCACATTTATACAAATTTATAGGGTCAGGGGTTATAATTAGAGGGAAGTATTCAATAGTTATAAAATCGGTTGTTACAGGGCAAGATGAAGCAATTATGGTATAGGTAAGACCGTAAACACCGGGCTGTGTTACAATCAAGTCAGGTGTGTTTCCTCCAATTGGATTTCCATTGTAGGTCCAGGCAAATGAATAAACGGCTGGATTCAAATTTGAAGTAAGGGTATGTGTTCCTTGGTCACAAATCGCTGTATTAGCTGCAATAGTCAAATCGGGGCCTAAAACATCTTGCCCAACATTGAAACTATTGGCTCCTAAAAATATAGCCGAATCAGATTGGCTATCTTTTCTATCCGCAATTACTAATTTAATATGATAGTTTGTATTGGGAATCAAACTGTTTGATGCAGCACTCATAATAACAGTTTGTCCATTGAAATTTGTGGCTGAACCAGCTGCATTAGCACCGTTATTTAACATTCCAAAGTAGGCTGGATTCACAGAGGGACAGGATGTATTGTATAAATAATCTCTAATTGTGGTGACTGAAATTGGAGATGTTGTGCCGGGCACAACAGCAAGATTGGTGGTCACCCCTGTGACAGAATTCGTAAGCAAAAACGTAAAAGCATCTGAAAATTGGCATTGGAAATTTCCGTATTCTTCGGATGCAAATAAAAAGCGAAAGTCAAAATTAGAAGAAAAAGGTATAAAATCAAATTCTAAAACAGTAGCATTTGTCGATTGAACTGAGATTCCTGAAGCCAATAAAGCAGCTTCTAAATCAGCATCACCAGTCCAAGCGATATTTCCGTCATTGAGAGTGGTTGTATTTGGACCTACAGCATTTAAAACATTACCAGTACTTAAAATCACACCACTCGAAAGCGGAAATAAAGGATTTGTGTTTTCAAAATAACCAATTCCATTCGAAGAACCAAAATTGGTTCCAGTTCGCCAAGTTATATTGCTAATATTTACACATGATTTATTGACCAAAACATTGGTTACTAATTGAGGAACGGTATACGTATTTGTATTAACCGTTATTGTTTGCGAAAAACATCCTATCCAAAATAGTGAAAATAGAATTAGAAGCTGGTTTTTCATCTTGAATTAGATTTAAGTTAAAAAAATATTATTTTATCAATAAAACTCTGGTTTTTATGAATAACAATTGCGTAAAGTTATATTTTTTTTTACATTAAACAAATTATAAGACAAACAAATTTGTATAATTAAGCCGAATTTTTTTTTATTGTAACAATATTAATTTGATTTTATTCTGATTTTATTACTGCGAAATACAATTAAACTATTTTCATGCTTTATTGACATTATGTTATTTGGTGAATTCGAGATTTCAGAGACTTCGATTTCAAAGGTGTTGTAGCGTAAAATTAATCTTTCTGAATCCGTTGAATTTTTAAAAAAGTTCGCGTTATTTCTATAGGTGACTGTAAAATTCTCCCAATAATAGTATTAGCAGACAACGAAACCGAAAATTAGTACAATACATTTTGATAGAATTGACCAGCCATGATTTTACCGAGCTAAATGATCGCTTTATAGTTTTAAATTAACTCGTTTTCTAATTTACTAATTGCTACATTATGCTTATATTTGCAGCCTTAAAATCAATACAAAATGACGTTAACACAGATTCTTTTGCCCTCAATAGAAAAAGCAGTTCTTGCTTTATTCGATGTTGCTATCGATAAAGTTGAATTTCAATCGACTCGCAAGGAATTTGAAGGTGATATTACCGTGGTGATTTTTCCTTTATTGAAAGTGATAAAAAGTAATCCAGTAGAATTTGGAAATAAAATTGGCAATTATTTGGTCGAAAATGTACCCGAAGTGAGTCGTTTTAATGTGGTTTCTGGTTTTTT
>JAYVIN010000037.1:0-14714 GCA_043770135.1 Flavobacterium sp.
TATTGCAAAAGCATATCCTAATTTATGTAGTGATTTTGAATATTTATTATTAAACCCTACTGATTGAAACGACGAGTTAAAGCCGTGCCATAAGTGCAATGACAAAAGTACAAATGCAACACAATACAAAGCAGTACGAACTGGACTTACGAATTTATGAACGAGTTCTTCATAATAGCGAGTTTCATTGATAGCATTTACGGCAATATATTTGTAATTCATTTCGTGTACCCAAAAATCATACATATGCAAACCTAAAAAAGCAAGTACCACCACTCCTGATAAAATCATATTTCTTGAAGTCCAAGATGCGTTTGCTGCGCCGTTATAATTGGCATATTTGATTGGTCTAGCACTTCTGTTTTTTAAATCTAAAACAAATCCCATAACAAAGTGAAAAATAACACCCGCTATTAAAACGGGCTGCATTACAAATTGAATTACGGGATTATATCCCATAAAATGAGACATTGTATTGAAAGTATCAGCACTAAAAACCGATACCATATTAATAAAAAAGTGAAGCGATAAAAACGAAATCAAAAAAAGACCTGAAAGCGCCATAGCCACTTTTTTAGCTATCGACGATTTCAATATTGCAGATTGTGCCATAAGTATTTTAAATAAAATTTATAAAAGTCTTGCAAAATTAAAGCAAATAGAACTGAACTACAACCTTTTCGTGATAAATTATCCTCTATTTTTATATGTTCTAAATAAGTAGTTATACGTAGATAGTACTTGTTCATTCCTAAAACTAATAAATTAGTTAAATTCTATTTTAAATTGAAATAAATAATAGCTATTTTTTCGCTTATCAATTGTAAATTGATATTGAAGTTTTACATTTGTTTGTTAAAAAAGAAAACATGAAAATCGGAATTGATTGCATCTCTTTTGATGTTGCCAAATTACATTTACCAATACATACTTTGGCGAAAGCCAGAAACATTGAACCTGAAAAATTAGAAAAAGGATTGGGTTTACTGAAAATGACATTACCCGATGTTCATCAAGATACTGTAGTTTTTGGCGCAAATGCTTTGACAAAATTACTAGTAGAAAATCAAATCGATTTATCCGAAATTGCTCGAATATATGTCGGTACCGAAAGCGCTATTGACAGTTCAAAACCCATTAGCTCTTTCTTAATTGCTTTGATGGAACAAAAATTCGGAGAAAATGTGTTATCTGAATGTGATGTAGTCGATTTTACTTTTGCTTGTATTGGCGGTGTCGATGCTATGCAAAATTGTATTGATTTTGTGAGCCTGAATCCAACCAAAAAAGCTATCGTGGTTACTACTGATTTTGCAAAATATGATTTAAATTCTACTGGCGAATACACTCAAGGCGCTGGAGCATTGGCTATGCTAATTACTACTAATCCAAAAATTATAGCTTTCGAAAATCATTGGGCTACGAGTACCAAAGGCGTTTTTGATTTTTTCAAACCCTATAGAACAGTTTCAAAACAAGAAATCACAGGAAATAATACTAACGAATCTTGGTTTGATAATCTTGAACGTGAAATTGAAATTCACAAGGATCAACCCGTTTTTGATGGTCAATTTTCGAATCAATGTTATATGGATCGAACTCGCGAAGCCTATTTTTCTTTCAAGAAATTGAAAAACACCACCGAAACAATTTATGATTCTTGGCAAAGTATCGTGATGCATTTACCCTATGCTTTTCAAGGACGTAGAATGTTATCAGAAATTTATGCTCTTGATGCTTTAACTCCATTAGTAACAGGCAAAGAAAACGCGATTGAATACCAAAATACGTTAAAAGAAATCAGCAAGTCCGAAGAATACAGAACATTTGTTGCCGAAAAATTACAACCCGCAGAACTCGCCTCATCTTTAATCGGAAATTTGTATACCGGTTCCATTTTCATGGGATTGCTCTCTACTTTAGCTTATTTTTATGATACTAAAAAAGAAATCAAAGGAGAAAGATTTGGGTTTTTAGCCTACGGAAGTGGCTCTAAATCGAAGGTTTTTGAAGGCACAATTCAATCCGAATGGAAATTAGCTTTTGAGCCTGTTCGCCTTTTTGAAACCCTAGAAAAAAGCGTTGAAATCGATTTTGAAACCTACGAAAAACTACACAAAAAGGAACAAAAAACAAGCATTCAAAGTCCAAAAAACGAATGGGTTTTAGAACGAATAGAAAAAGAAATTCCAAATCTGATTGGTGCACGTTATTACAAATGGATTGATTAAATTTGAATTCTAATTTACGGTCCAAATGAAATACCATCAAATCAATTCGAATTTATTTATAAAAAACCGCTCCAAATTTGTGGGGCAAATGAAGCCAAAAAGCGTAGCGGTTTTCAACTCCAATGATATTTACCCTATTTCGGCGGATAGTACTTTGCCGTTTGAGCAACACCGAGATATTTTTTATTTATCGGGCGTAGATCAAGAAGAAAGTATTTTGCTGCTTTTTCCGGATGCGCCATATGAAAATCAACGGGAAATTTTGTTTCTAAAGGAAACCAGCGAACACATAGCCATTTGGGAAGGCGAAAAGCTAACCAAAGAACGGGCCTTTGAAGTTTCGGGAATCAAAACCGTCTATTGGCTAACCGATTTCGAAAAGGTTTTGTCCGAAATGATGACCTATTGCGAAACGATGTACCTCAACACAAACGAGCATTATCGTGCCAATGTAGCAACCGAAACCAGAGAAGCTCGATTTGTAAAAAAATGGAAATCAGATTATCCTGCCCATCAAGTTGCGAAAAGCAATACCATTTTGCAACGTATTCGTTCCGTTAAAGAATCCGAAGAATTAGATTTGATACAAAATGCCTGTAACATTACCGAAAAAGGATTTCGAAGAATCCTCTCGTTTGTAAAACCCAATGTCATGGAATACGAAATCGAAGCCGAATTCATCCACGAATTCATTCGCAATCGTTCCAAAGGTTTTGCCTACACTCCGATTATTGCTTCAGGAAATAATAGTAATGTCTTGCATTACATCGAAAACAACCAACAATGCAAAGCGGGTGATTTGATTTTGCTCGATGTTGCTGCCGAATATGCCAATTATTCGAGCGATTTAACCCGTACCATTCCTGTTTCGGGACGCTATTCCGACAGGCAAAAAGCGGTTTACAATGCAGTTTTACGAGTGAAAAACAAAGCTACTCAACTGCTCACTCCTGGAACACTTATCAAACAATACCATACCGAAGTCGGCAAAATAATGACTTCAGAATTATTAGGTTTAGGACTTATCGACAAAGCCGATGTGCAAAACGAAAACCCAGAATCACCAGCTTATAAAAAATATTTCATGCACGGAACTTCTCATCATTTAGGATTAAATACCCATGATTACGGAATCCTAACCGAACCCATGCAAGCTAATATGGTTTTTACCGTAGAACCCGGAATCTACATTCCAGCCGAAGGTTTCGGTATTCGATTAGAAGACAATGTTGTGGTTCAAGAAACGGGAGAACCGTTTAATTTAATGAGAAACATCCCGATTGAAGTGGAGGAAATTGAAAGTTTGATGAATTGATTTTAGAGTTAAGATTTTAGAATTTAGATTAAAAACGGTTTACGAAAGTGAGCCGTTTTTTATTCCAACAAAATCAAATCGATTTCTTTAATTTTCTTAAAACCTTTATCAGATGTAATCAAAGGAACTTGAAAAATAATAGATGTTGAAGCTATAATTGCATCAGGAAGTTTTATGGAATACTTCTGTTTCAAGAGAATTGTTTGCTTTTTTATATCTTCATTAAAATTAAAAACGAAACAATCTTTCAAAAGCTGTTTTAGTATTTCTTCTTCATTTTTAGAAATGTCTTTATGACCAAGAAGTTCAATTTCTGAGATAAAAGAAATTCCAAAAACATAATCTAAAAAAGGCTCGATTAACGGCTTTCCTTCATGAAGATTGATTAAAAAATTAGTGTCTTCTAAAAAATCAATCTTCATTTTTTCTTTTTTCCAATTGATATTCTAATCCATCAAGATTCCGTTTTAATTTTCCAAAATGAACAGACAAATTTCCTTTAGAAACTGGCTTTTCTTTTTTTTCTAAAAAAGACTCAATTTCTTTTTTAGCGTTTTTCTTTTTGATTATCAAAACCATAATTAATTTTTTTATAAAATTAGCGAAAATTTGTTTTGTGTGAACAAATACAGTTTAATTATCAAGATGCTTTTCTATAATATAGCCTTTTTGTTTTACCATATAAGTCATTTAAGATTTTTTCGTTTGCTTTTGCGGCAAAGCTTCGCAACTTATCTTGTTTACAATTTTAGAACGCATCATCTTTTTGTCATTTAAATGTCTAGAAATATTCTGAATTAATTCAGTAAAATTATCTCTGATTGTTTTCCCTTTTTCATCTTTTTCTTCATGGTAAAATACTTTTATTGAGCGACAATTTTCATGTTCAAAAATTGTGTTTAACAATGTTCTATCAGACAGACCGCAAGAATGCCCCATAATAAATACTTGGAATTTTTCGGAGTAAATAAAATCTAATAATTTCCTATAATTTGAATTTTGAGTATATCCGAATGATTTAAAATTTTTTAAATATTCATTATCATTCAAATTTTCAATTTGTTTATAATCATCATCCATTTCATCACCAAACCCAAAGTTTATTTTGTTTTCATATTCATATAATGTTCCATGTATTTGAATTTCTTCAACTTTACCACAATACTCCCCACTATTTAATAATTTTACATAATTATTGATCGTGTTAGTGTAATTAAAGTTTAAAAATAAATTGTTTTGTTCAATAATCCCAGACTTTAAGTCATCATATAAACTACCCTTTTTTGATGCCTCAATAATTTTAAAATCAAAAGATTCTAACTCATCTAAATCTTCATTATTAAACTCTTTAGTATAGGCAACTGCCTCTTTGCTTTCAACACTTAAAGACGTACTTATATATCTAAATTGAATTTTAAAAAAAGATAAAATTTTGTCTACATTACTGATATCGTTTTCAAACGCAGATTTAACGTTTACTTTTTTAGCTAAATAATCTTCTAAAAGATTTTTAACTTGCTCAAATTCTTTGTTTAAAATTATTGTTTGTTCCTTTTTTTCATTGTTTGACAAAGAAGCTGATTTCACAATTTTTTTTAACTTCTTGTAATATTCATTTTCAATATCTACCCAATTCTCAATTGAATTGTCACAAATTATTTTAAAAAATGAATTTTTAAATTTAACTTCATAATATCCTTTTTCTTTATTTCGTTCAACAAGATTCATCAATTCTTTATATGATGCTATATTATGAAAAGATTCATAATCCAAATCACTATACATACTTCCTAATTCACAAGATAATTTAACAAAATTATCATTATCGAATTCTATCTTTCTGTTTAGTTTTGTTTTACAAGCACTTTTCCAATAATCATCAATAAAATCTCTATAACTTGTAGGCAATCCGTGAGCCAAATCAAATCCGTTTCCAATAATTACAAGTCTGTTCATAGTGTAAAATCCTTTTCTCAAATATAGCTTTTTTAACTAAACAAGTCATTTAAGATTTTCAATAATACCATTTAATCTTTCTTTTTACTGGAATAAAAACACTCTATTTGTCATTCTGAGGCACGAAGACCCACATATATTGCTCACGCTATGTGATTCTTCGCGCCTCAGAATGACAAAATAATAAGAATAGATTCCAGTAAATTCAAAACCCATTTAGTATAAGAGCTATTGGCAATAAGAAATTACCATTTTTTGTACGCTAAAAACTTTCCATCAAGAATAATTTTTATTCTATCTCCCTTGGGGTTTTCTTCTTTTTCAATATCCATAGTAAAATCAATAGCGCTCATTATTCCGTCACCTGCTTTTTCATGAATGACTTCTTTTATGGTTTCGCCATAAACTAATACAATTTCATATAGTCTATAAATTAAAGGATCTGTAGGAGGCATTATAGCTGTGGTTCCTTTTTCTGGAAAAATTTGTAATGCTTTTTCAATATTGGTATCTAATCCAAGTAATTGGCAAACTGTTTTGGCTTCTGCCGAATCAAAAGTATTTTGTCCTAAAATTGCTGATGTTGTCCAAACAATGTTTCTGTTAATAGCTTCTGCAATTTGCTGGTACGTAATGTTTTTTTCTTGTTTAGCTTCGAATACTAATGCGGTGCAAATTTCTCTTTTCATAGTTGTTATATAAAATTAATTATTTTCAATAAAATTATAAAATACAATCGCATATAGCAATAAATATGGTATTTATAAATCAAAAACGACTAAAAAACATATATTTAGTTGCGAAAAATCAAGTTTATTAAATTGTAAATTTCCATTCATTTTAGATATATAATTTTTCTTGATGTCCTTAAATGCCTTATATGTTTTAAAAAAATTAATGGTATTTTTGTTTCAAGATTAAAACGATGAATCAGCTCCTCTACAAAAACACAAAAATTTCTTATTCCGATACCGGAAAAGGCACTGCTATGGTTTTGCTTCACGGTTTTTTGGAAAACCAAACGATGTGGCAGGATTTGGTTCCGGAATTAAGTAAAAGAAATCGTGTTATCACTATCGATTTATTGGGACATGGCGAAACCGAATGCTTGGGTTATGTCCAAACTATGGAAGACAATGCCGAGGTGGTTCAAGCGGTTTTGTCCAGATTACGCATTCGCAAGGCGGTTTTAGTTGGTCATTCTATGGGCGGTTATGTAGCTTTGGCTTTTGCCGAATTGTTTCCAGAAAAAATGAAAGGATTGGTTTTACTCAACTCCACCTCAAAAGAAGACAGCTCAGAAAAAAAACAAAACCGAGACCGAGCGATTAAGGCGGTGAAAAAAGAGTATGAAACCTTTATCCGATTATCGATTGCCAACTTGTTTAACCCAGACAATCGAGAACGACTCCAAGAAGAAATCGAAAGTGTAAAAATTCAAGCCTTAAAAACGCCTTTGCAAGGCATAGTCGCCTCGCTCGAAGGAATGAAAATTAGGAAAGACAGAACATTCGTTTTGCAAACTACAAACTACCCAAAAGTATTGATTTTAGGAAAAAAAGATGGTGTTTTGAATTACGAAGACAATCTGAAACAAATCGAAAACACAGATACCCAATTGGTCTCTTTCCCCGACGGACACATGAGTCACATTGAAAATCTAGAGGAATTGAAAACTGTTTTGTTAAACTTCTTCAAAAGTGTTTAAAATTTCTTTGTGAACTTTGATTTTACTTTGTGGTCTTTGTGGTTAAATCTTTTCCTCAAAAGGGGTATCATCATTCAGAATTTCACTCAACAACAAAACCATTTGTTCTAAATAATTCGATACAATTTCTTCGTTAATAAGGGTCGTTTCCTCTTTGTTTTCTTTGAAAGTAAAAGGCAAAAATCCAGATTTTAAATTTTTGAAAGAAATTATTCCCACCTCAATTGGTTTGCCACCTGCCTGTTTTTCGTACATAAAAGCATAAGCCAAAATCTGGATGATTTTTTCATATTTGATATCCTCAGTCAAACCTTTCCAAGATTTTAAAGTAACATTTGTCTTTTCGACTCTACCCGTTTTGTAATCAATAATTCGTATTGTTGGAGTTCCACTTTTTGAAGTGCGTTCTTCAATTCGGTCCACATTTCCTTTTATCAATACTGAAAAAGGCAAATTGGGATGCTCTAAAGTGCGTTCAAATGTTTGTTCGAGATCAATTATCTTTATCGCATCGCCATTTTTAATGCTTTCTAATTCGACTTTCAAGAAATTCGAAACATTCCGTTTTGCTACTTCAAAAGCCAAAAGATTGCGTCCTTTTTTGATTTCTCCTTCTTTGTAAACCAACTTAAATTGATGCAAAACCTCAGAATCTATTTGGGTAAAGCAATTTTGAATGTCCGTTTCTGATAAGAATTTACCAATAAATGGAGTGTATAAAACGCGCAATGTCTCGTGAATAATAGTCCCAAGAGTATTCAGAGCGATGTTTTCCTCTACTTCTTCGACCTCACTGATTCGCAATATCTTTTGAAAATAAAACTGAATCGGGTTTCGGATATAACTCGTCAATGCCGAAGGCGAAAATCCTTTTTCGGCAATTTCTTTCAATCGCAATAGTACGCTCTCCGATTTTGGAATACGCATCGGTTGGTAGGCCGTTTCGGGTAAAACAGGATTATAAATTTCGTGAGTTAAGATGTGATTGGCTTGTTTTTCGACTTCCAATTGGGTTATAAAACGACTTTTTTCGCCCGCGTCTATGCCTTCGCTTTCGGTGTTATAAAGCAAATAAATATTTTTGGCACGTTGCAATAAATGGTAAAAATGATAGGTGTAAATTGCAT
The DNA here is from genome assembly GCA_043770135.1 of Flavobacterium sp. Taxonomy (GTDB): domain Bacteria; phylum Bacteroidota; class Bacteroidia; order Flavobacteriales; family Flavobacteriaceae; genus Flavobacterium. Next base: position 8,338 of record JAYVIN010000037.1, read on the forward strand.
CTTTTTCTTTGTAAGTAGGCAATCCCAATTCGCGTTTCACATCATACGGAATAAAAGAATTCATCGATTTTCCTGCGGGTAATTTTCCCTCATTCATCGAAGTGATAATAACGGTATCAAAATCTAAAACACGACTTTCGAGCACTCCCATAATTTGTAAACCATTCAAGGGTTCGCCCTCGAAAGACACTTCTGCCAAATCGATTACTTGTTTGTAAATAGCATAAAGCGTATCGATTTTGTCAATATGAGCATGCTGAGAATAGTAATTAATGAGTTTATTTATGACTTTAAAAATAGAATAAACAAAAGTTTTAGTGATTTTTTCATCCTCTACATCATCGCTAAAATTGGATTTTATAGTGAGTACTAATTTTGAAATAGTTTCTAAAACTGCCATCGAACCGCTTTCCCATTTTTCGAATAATAAAAGGAAGAATTCACTGGGATTTGGATTGAGAGCCATCAGTTTATGATGGGTTATAAACGTATAATTATTTTGATTAATAATCGAAACCAAATGGCTTGTATTAGAATACGGTTCTATTAATGGATGTGTCAAAATATCCAAAACATCTTTGTAATAAAGGACGTAGTTTTTAGCATTTCTAGACAAAGCATTCACGTTCATTTTGAATAATTTGGCTATCAAAATCTGAGCGGGATTGTTCTTACTAGAATATCCCATAGTCACATTTAAAGCTCCAACAGATGAAGGCAGTGAATATAAGAGCGGAACTAACAAGCTTTCTTCTGCCAAAACAACAGCTACTTTATCAAGAGTAGCGTTTGGGTTTTCGAGGAGGATATTTTCGATTATACTTCCTGTAATTTTGGCTTGACCAATAGATTTTGGTGTACCAATAATTTGAATATGTTTGGGTTGCGAAAAATCATCTGCAATCCATTCAAAAGGATTGGACATATAGTGCCTCCAACTTTCTTTAAATCGGCGAACGAACAATCCAGCGTCATGATAGGAGTCGTTCAGAAAAGTTTGGTCTGCGTCCCAATAGATTTTGAGTTGGTTTGATGCAATTAAATATTGTACTATTTTTTCTTCTGCGGCATTTAGGGCATTGAAACCAGCAAACACATATTTTTTATCTTTAGTAGAACCCGAAAACGCACTGAGATTACGAACTGCTTCTCGGTAAATTAAGCCTTGATATCCTATTCCTTTTTTTAAGAGATGACTATACAGTGTTTGATAATAAAGGGGTAAAAGCTTCCAAAAATCAATATAGTTTTCGAGTAATTGAGTTTTATTTTCAACTTCTATTCCCCATTTTTTAATGTCTTCAATGTCTTTTAAATAAGAAAGAACGTGTGAAGGCTCTAATAAATAGCGATCAATTTCATTAAAATCTTGTAACAAGGTTTTTCCCCAATTGGCGAAAATCTCGAAAGATTGCTGATTGGATTTTTCGGTAATCGACAAATACACTTCATAAAACTCAAACAACAATTCGATAGAATCTATTGAGCGAATTCCTGCAACATCTTGAATAAACTCCTCGATACTAATTATTTCTGGCGAAAAAATAGTGGAGTCAATTTTGTTTTTTAGTGCTTGAATTAAAAATATTTTAGCCCTTTTGTTGGGTAAAACTACAATAGTATTGGGTAAATCACCACTATAATCCTCGAGAAGTGTTTGTGCGATTTTATCTAAAAAAGAAGTAGTTGTCATTTTATAAATATAAAAAAAACGTCCCGATAAATCGGGACGTTTTCAAAAAATATTTTGGATGAAATTATTTTTTCAATTTCACTTCAGTTCTTCTGTTTTCAGCTTTCCCTTTAGAAGTTGTGTTAGGAGCTATTGGCATTGTCTCTCCAAAACCTACAGTTGATAAACTTTCAGCATTAACTCCTCTTTCAATCAAGGCTGATTTAACAACGGCAGCTCTTTCTTCAGAAAGTATTTGGTTAGATTCGTCTGTACCATCACTATCTGTATGCCCTTCAACACTAAATTGTGCAGCTGGATATGATTTAAGAATAGTAGCCATTTTATCTAAATTAGCAGACACTTTAGGTACAATTACTGTTTTACCTGAGAAGAAATAAACAGAACGAGATTGAATTTTAAGATCATCTAACTCTTCTGCGGTAACTTCAGGACAACCATTGTTTGCAACAGTTCCTTTTACAGTAGGACATTTATCGTCTTTATCTAAAACGCTATCACCGTCAGTATCTGGCCATGGACAACCAGCATTTTCTTTAGGTCCTGCAATAGTAGGACATTTGTCATCACCGTCTTTAATTCCGTCTCCGTCAGTATCAGGACAACCTTTGAACGCAGCCAAACCTGCAACAGTTGGACAGTCATCATCTTTATCAGCAATTCCATCTCCATCAGTATCAGGACAACCTTTCAGTTCAGCTAAACCAGCAACTTCAGGACAATCATCTTCTTTATCCATAATTCCATCACCATCTGTATCAGGACAACCTTTGAATTTTTTTAGACCAAAAACTTCAGGACAATCATCATGTTTGTCATAGATTCCGTCTTTGTCAGTGTCTTTTCCTCCAAATTTGAAAGTAAAACCAGCAGTGTGTTGAAAATGAATTGGTGAATCTGGAATGTTAGAGTTTGGAAAATTTCTATCCCCAAAATTATGTTTGTAGGTTGATGTTAATGAGAAACCTATGATTTCATTGAACCAAAAAGTTACACCAGCACCACCGTTCATTGTTCCGAAACTATTATCTCCAAAGAAAGTATATCCTCCACCAACATGCAACGAAGGATCAATCACTTTAGATTTAATCCTACGCATAAAGCTGTATTTCACAACTCCATCCGCAGCATAATACATCAAATCACCAGGATTAGTTATTACAATATCTGTATGACCTGGACCTGCCCAGTTGGCATATTTTGATATTTTATTTACCGTTCCCGAAACACCAAAAGAAAAATCATCTCCAACATACCTCGATACGTTCAAATAAGATACTGAGGGAAGAATGTTCCAGCTTTCGTTTACTTTGAAAAATTTTGAAAAATGATCCCCAAAATGACCTGGTCTGTCACTAGCACTTGTTCTAGTATCAACGGCATTAGCACCAAAACTGATGGCCCACGGGTTATTTTCATCTTGTGCATTTGAGGCAAAGCTCAATAGCAACACTACGGCAAATAAAATTTTGTTAAGTTGTTTCATCTTGTTATTTTTAATTTACGATTTAGTTAATACTTGCAAAAATAGTATGTAAATTTTTAAAAACAAAATAAAATGTTAAATATATCCTAATAAAAATGGAATATAATTAATAAATGCGCTTTAAAAACTTACATTTTTTCAATTAAAAACATTTGTTTCTTTGCATATAGTGAAAGCTATAAACACAATCTGCTTTTTTTAGTATCAAAATAAAGAATTGAAGTTATTGAAACTTATTTTCGGACGATATACATTTTAAAGTTTTAAAAACTTAGTGTAACGATTAGGAATTGCTTTTAAGTAAAAATCAGGCAAACTTAAAATGCTAATAAAATTTATTTATCCGCCTTTTTTCGGTATTCTTTAGGAGTTGTACCTGTAAGTTTTTTGAATAGCTGGTTAAAGTTCGAAGCTGTTTTATACCCACATTCATAAGCAATTTCAGAAATTCCCTTGTCTGTTTCAAGGAGTAATTTACAAGCATTTGAAACTCGAATGGCATTCAAATATTCTACAAAACTTTTTTTAGTTTTTAATTTAAACATTCTACAAAAGGAAGTCGGTGTTAGATTTGCGACTTTGGCAATTTCTATAAGTGAAATTTCTTCTCTGAAATTCTCTTTTACATAATCAAAAACGTCAGAAAGACGATCGCTCTTAGATTCATTATTTATGGGTAAATAAAAGTCATTATTTATAAGTTCTATTTCATTACTTTCGGACAGAATGGAAAGGATTTCAAAAAGACCAACAATAATTTCGAAATTTTGTTTGCTTGTAAGCTTCTCTAATTTTCGTGCAATTTTTTCATTTGTTTTTCCAATTATAACAAGTCCCTTTTCGGCTTGGCTAAATAAATTAGTAATTTTTTGTGTTTCTTTTTGCTCATAAAATGCAGGTCCAAAAATATCTTTACTAAAATAAACTACGATAGCTTTGGCTTTTAAAGTACTGATTTCCTGATAGTAAATTTCGTCATTTAGCCAAACATGCGGAATGTCAGAACCCAAAAACACCATGTCGCCAGGCACAAATTGCGCTACCGAATTACCTACAATTCGCTTGCCAAAACTTTCTTTAATATAAACCAATTCGAGTTCAGGATGCGAATGAAAAGGGGATTGAAAAAAAGAATCTTCTCGAGAAATAACCGAAATAGAGCTGTTTTGGTAAGAAGTTATTTTTGTTTTTTCAATTTTCATTTTTTTTTCAAAGATAAATAATAATTAAATAAGGATAATATTCAATTAATAAATGTAGTAAACTCAATCTATCTTTCACATTTCAAAATAGTGTTAATTTAATTAAATCAGTATGGCCGGAGCTCCTCAATCGATTTCACAAAATAAAAATGTTGGCAATGAAACTAAAAGCTGGTTGTTTCCCTTTATATTGGTCACAAGCCTATTTTTCTTCTGGGGATTCGTCCACAATCTAGATCCGATTTTAATTCCGCATTTAAGAAAAGCATTCAATCTTACCGATTTAGAGTCTTCCTTAGTTGATTCAGCAGTTTTTATCGCCTACTTTGTGATGGCTTTGCCAGCGGGCTACATAATGCGAAAATATGGGTATAAATCAGGAATTATGATTGGATTAATTCTTTTTGGAATTGGCTCATTACTCTTTGTACCAGCGGCAAACTCACTTCAATATATTTATTTCTTAGGAGCATTGTTTATTATTGCTTGTGGTCTTACTTTTTTAGAAACAGCCGCTAATCCTTATGTTACCATTTTAGGTCCTGCCGAATCTGCAACCAAACGATTAAACTTTTCACAATCCTTTAATGGATTGGCAGCTTTTATTGCTCCTGTATTTGTTGGCCCAATGATTTTATCCGACAACAATTATACTCAAACTCAAATAGAAGCGATGACGCCTGCTATCAGACAGGCTTTTTTAGAATCTGAAGCTGCGAGTGTAAAAATGCCTTACTTAATTTTAGGATTGATAATTTTGGTAGTGGCCGTAATTTTTTATTTTACCAATATGCCAGATGTTAAAGATGAAGATGTGGAAGGCGCAGATGGCGCTAGTTTTGGTGGCGCGCTAAAATCAATGCGTTTGCGTTGGGGAATTTTGGCTCAATTTTTTTATGTGGGAGCCCAAGTTTGTGTGGGTAGTTTTTTTATCAAAATGGCAACAACTTCGGCTGGAATTGATGAAGATTCAGCAGCTAAATATTTGGGCTTTTTTGGACTAGCGTTTATGTTAGGACGCTTTTTTGGAACGTTTTTGATGCAGTACATTAGTCCTCGAAAATTATTAATCATTTATACCTTTATTAATATCGCATTGACAATTATTGCCATTGCAGGGTCAGGAATGATGGTGGTATATTCTCTAATCGCCATTGCTTTCTTTATGAGTATTATGTTTCCAACGATATTCTCAATGGGAATTGATGGATTGGGACACAACACCAAAATTGGGTCTTCCTTAATAGTAATGTCAATTGTTGGCGGAGCATTTTTGCCTCCGATATTGGGAATAATATCTGATCAAACCTCTAGTATTCAATATGGATATATCGTTCCATTGGTTTGCTTCTTAGTCATTTTAGTATTCGCATTTAATGTTCACAAAACAGACAAAGCCTAATTCAAAGTTTAAAATAATGCCACAAAACGAATTAAAAAAACTAGTAGTTAAATTAGACCCAAAAGACAATGTTCTTGTCGCTTTAACGGATTTAGAAAAAGGAAAAACAGTTGTTTTTGAAAATGAATCTTTCGTGATGCAAGATACTATTAAAGCAAAACATAAATTTTATATGTCTGACTTTCAGTTGGGAGATGAAATTTTCATGTACGGTGTTTTAGTTGGAAAAGTACAAAACAATGTAGCCAAAGGGAGTTTAATGACAACCGATAATCTTAAACACGCCGCAGATCCTTATAGCTACCGAAAAGTAGATTATACCTGGCAAACTCCCGATGTTTCCAAATACAAAAACAGCACATTTAATGGATTTAAAAGAAAAGATGGTCGTGTGGGAACTGCCAACTATTGGCTTTTTGTTCCTACTGTTTTTTGCGAAAACCGCAATCTTGATGTCATAAAAGAAGCCTTGCATAATGAATTGGGCTATTCTGTAAGTGATAAATATACCCAATATACACATCAAGTGGTAGAAGCTTACAAAAACGGATTGGATATCGAAAACCTGGGGATTAATTTAATGCCATCAGCACA
>JAYVIN010000038.1:0-40843 GCA_043770135.1 Flavobacterium sp.
AAAAAATGTATCTTTGCACCCTTAATTAACAGAGGTCGAGTACCTCAAAATTTAATCATAAGATTATGTCAGTAAAAATTAGATTACAAAGACACGGTAAAAAACAAAAACCGTTTTATTGGGTTGTAGCTGCAGATGCTCGCTCAAAAAGAGATGGTAAATACCTAGAAAAAATAGGTACTTACAATCCAAACACCAATCCTGCAACTATCGAATTAGATTTGGATAGCGCAGTAAAATGGTTGCACAATGGTGCTCAACCAACCGATACTGCAAAAGCAATTCTTTCGTACAAAGGGGCTTTATTGAAACACCATCTTGATGGAGGTATTCGTAAAGGAGCTTTGACACAAGAACAAGCAGATGCCAAATTAGCTGCTTGGTTGGAAGCTAAAACAGGTAAAGTAGATTCTAAAAAAGAAGGTTTGACAAAAGCTCAGGCTGATGCCAAATCTAAAGCTTTCAAAGCCGAACAAGCGGTAAACGCAAAACGTTTAGCTGCTGCTGCACAAGCAGAAGCAGATGCAATCGCTGCCGCAAATCCAGTGGAAGAAGTGGAAGTTGATGAAACTCAAGAAGAAGTTACAGCAGTTGTTGAAGACACTGTAGTTGAAGAGGTTGCCGTAGCAGAAACTGTTACTGAAGAAGTAGCTGTTGAAGTGGAAGCTGTAGTTGAAACTCCTATTGCAGAAGTTGCCGTTGAAGAAGAAGTTGCTGCTGTTGAGGTAGAAGCTCCAGTTGCAGAAGTTGTTGCCGAAGAAGTTGCAGTTGAAGAAACTCCTGTTGCTGAAGAAGCTCCAGTTGCTGAAGAAGCTCCAGTTGCTGAAGTTGAAGTTAAAGAAACTCCTGCTGCAGAAGAGAATAACGAAACTCCAGAAGCATAATTTTAAAGGCGACAATGCGTAAAGAAGATTGTTTCTACTTAGGTAAAATCGCAAAAAAATTTAGTTTCAAAGGGGAAGTCCTAGCCTATTTAGACACAGACGAACCCGAGTTATACGAAAATATGGAATCAGTGTTTGTTGAATGCAACAAACACTTGGTTCCTTTTTTTATTGAAAGCAGTTCACTACACAAAAATGATTTTCTTAGAATTCGTTTTGAAGATGTAACTAGCGAAGAAGAAGCCGATGCTATACTTGGAAATGATTTGTATCTACCCCTGCGATTATTACCGAAACTTACGGGTAATAAATTCTATTTTCACGAAGTAATAGGTTTTGAGGTTGAAGACAAACGACTTGGAATTGTCGGAAAAATTCAATCTATAAATGATTCTACTGCCCAACCACTTTTCGAAGTGCTGAATGGTGAAGTCGAAATTCTTATCCCGATGATTGACCATTTCTTGATTAAAATTGACCGAGAAAACAAAAAAGTTGTTATGGATTTACCGGAAGGTTTAATTGAGATGTACCTATAAAAGATTTCAGATGGCAGATTTCAGATTTCAGATTTTTTCCACAAAAGCAGTTTAATGTTCCAATTCAAACAATTCTCACTTGAACAAGACCGATGTGCCATGAAAATTGGAACCGATGGTGTTTTGCTTGGTGCTTGGACTCCAATTGATAATAATCCTTTCAGCATTTTAGATATTGGAACTGGAACTGGAATCATTGCTTTGATGTTAGCACAAAGAAGTGCAGCCGAGCAAATCGATGCTCTAGAAATTGACGAAAACGCCTACGAACAAGCTACAGATAATTTTGAAAATTCCCCTTGGAATGACCGCTTGTTTTGTTTTCACGCCGGTTTAGACGAATTTGTAGAAGAACCCGAAGACGAGTACGATTTAATTGTTTCTAATCCCCCTTTTTATAGTGAAGATTACAAATCAAGCAACGACCAACGTGATTTGGCGCGCTTTCAAGACGCCATGCCTTTCGAGGATTTGATTGAAGCTGCCGATTTATTACTTTCTGATAACGGAATCTTCTCTGTTATTATTCCTTTCAAGGAAGAATCAACTTTCTTGGCTTTAGCCGCAGCACAGGAATTATTTCCAATAAAAATTACCCGCGTAAAAGGATCACCCACTTCCGAAACAAAACGCAGTCTATTGGCTTTTAGCAGAAATACCATTTCTGATTTTCCTATTGATGAATTAATTATCGAAACCGCACGGCATAGTTATACTCCAGAATACATTGGTTTGACGAAGGATTTTTATTTGAAGATGTAATTAGAAGATGTAATTATTTAAGTCAAAAAAATAAACAACACCCATTATTGATAAAAATAACAATGCAACTTTGTTTTGTTATATTTCTTTGCCTAGATTTGTATAATAGACAATGAATTGCCGCGCCTATTTGCGTTGTTTTCATAATTAAAAACACTATGAAACCAGACTTATTTCAAGCTCCAGATTATTACCACCTTGACGAATTATTGACAGACGAACATAAATTAGTTCGTGATGCGGCTCGTGAATGGGTAAAGCGTGAAGTTTCGCCCATCATTGAGGACTACGCCCAAAGGGCGGAATTCCCAAAGCAAATAATCAAAGGCTTGGCTGAAATTGGCGCATTTGGACCTTATATTCCTCAAGAATATGGAGGTGCTGGTTTGGATCAAATTTCCTATGGCTTGATTATGCAAGAAATAGAACGTGGCGATTCGGGTGTTCGTTCTACTGCTTCGGTTCAATCGTCTTTGGTGATGTATCCAATTTGGAAATACGGAAATGAAGCACAACGCCTGAAATATTTACCTAGACTGGCTTCGGGCGAACTCATAGGCTGCTTTGGTTTAACCGAACCTAATTATGGTTCTGATCCCGGAAGTATGATTACCAACTTTAAAGATAAGGGTGACCATTATCTTTTAAACGGTGCTAAAATGTGGATTTCGAATGCGCCTTTTGCTGATATTGCAGTAGTTTGGGCAAAAGATGAAACAGGAAGAATACATGGTTTACTTGTAGAACGAGGAATGTCGGGATTTACAACTCCCGAGACCCACCACAAATGGTCGCTTCGAGCCTCATCAACAGGGGAGTTAATTTTTGATAATGTGAAAGTGCCCAAAGAAAATATCTTACCCAATAAATCAGGATTAAGTGCGCCATTAGGTTGCTTGGATTCGGCACGTTATGGTATTGCTTGGGGAGCTATTGGCGCTGCAATGGATTGTTATGACACCGCTTTGCGTTATGCAAAAGAGAGAATACAATTTGACAAACCTATAGCTGGAACCCAATTGCAACAAAAGAAATTAGCCGAAATGATTACCGAAATCACCAAAGCCCAATTATTAACTTGGCGATTAGGTGTTTTGAAAAATGAAGGAAAAGCAACAACAGCTCAAATCTCGATGGCGAAGCGGAATAATGTAAACATGGCAATAACTATTGCTCGTGAAGCTAGACAAATACTTGGCGGAATGGGTATTAGTGGCGAATATTCAATAATGCGGCACATGATGAATCTAGAATCGGTAATTACTTACGAAGGCACCCACGACATTCATTTATTGATAACAGGCATGGACATTACGGGGATTTCAGCATTTAAATGAGAAAACCAAATAGCTAAAAGAAACGTATATTGGTTTATGGGGTTTAATTTTATTATTTACAGTTTTTGTCGGAATGACAACAAAACCAACAAAATTGATTCTCAATAAATGCTGTAAATATTAGAATTAAGCGGTTTGTATTAATTTTTTTGCACTATGAAAATAATGTTGAATAAACTTTCGATTCTTTTTTTATTCGTTATTTTATTGGGATGCAGTAGCGAAAATTCAATCCCTTTCACTGAAATTCCTCCATTAAAAAGACAAATCAACTATTTGGCTCTTGGCGATAGCTATACCATTGGACAAAGTGTTTGTGCCAGTTGTCGATTTCCAGAACAACTGAAGTCGGGTCTGCAAAACGCCTATCCAAATGATACTTTTTCACTCCAAATCATTGCAACAACAGGCTGGACAACAGGCAATTTAATTTCTGCAATCAATACTCAAAATCCGAATCCTAATTACGATTTAGTAACTTTGTTAATTGGGGTCAATAATCAATATCAAAGCAAACCCTTTTCAATTTATGAGCAAGAATTTCCGCAATTGGTCAGCAAAGCTATTTCGTTGACCAAAGGGGATAAATCGAATGTAATTGTAGTGTCAATACCTGATTATGCTTTCACCCCTTTCGGAAATGGTTCAAGAGCAATCACTTTTGGAGTTGAGCAATACAATACCTTTGCAAAAAACTATTGTATGGAGAACAATATTGAATTTGTAAATATAACTGACATTACGCAACAAGGATTGGTTAATCCAAATTTAGTAACTTCTGATGGGTTGCATCCATCGGAATTGGCTTATGCTAAATTTGTAGAACGGATTTTACCTAAAGCAATCCCTATTTTAGTAAATTAAAAAAGCGAGAATTTCTTCTCGCTTTTTTTATGATTCTGGAGCCAACTCCAATTCTAATCCTTCAAGATCAACTGTTATTGGAATTTGACAACCCAATCGGCTATTCGATTTTACATAAAAAGCTTCTGAAAGCATGGCTTCTTCGTCTTCGCCCATTTCAGGTAAAGCTACGTCATTTAAAACATAACATTGACAAGAAGCACACATCGCCATGCCACCACAAGTACCTTCAACAGGAAGCTCATACGCTTTGCATAATTCCATGATATTCATGGCCATATCCGTAGGAGCTTGTAATTCATGAATCACTCCTTCTCGATCTTTAATTTTTATTAATACATCCATTTTACACTATCTAGAATTGGGAAATTTTATGTTTTAAGAAATGTTAACTACCGTTTCAATTTGGGGAGCAAATTTTTTGATAGTGGTTTCTACACCTGCTCTCAAGGTCATTTGATTCACACTGCAACTAGTACAAGCTCCTTCTAGGCGAACGGTTACATGTTTGCCATCTTCAATAGAAACTAAAGCGATATCTCCTCCATCAGAATTCAAAAAAGGACGAATTTCTTCTAGTGCTTTTTCTACATTTAATCTTAAATCTTCTGCTGTCATTTTACTTCTGTATGAATTTATTTTTCACTGCTGAACAACCAGCCATTGTGGTAATTTTAACGGCTTCGGTAGCGGGTAAATTTTCGTTTCTATTGACTACTTCTTGAACTACATTTCGAGTAATTTCTTCGAAAACAGCTGCTATAATTGAATCAGTTTGAAGTGCTGCAGGACGTCCATAATCTCCCGCTTCACGAATAGATTGTACGATAGGCACTTCGCCCAAAAAGGGTACAGCCAAGTCTTCAGCAAGATTTTTTGCACCTTCCTTTCCAAAGAGATAATATTTATTGTTTGGTAGCTCTTCTGGAGTAAAATACGCCATGTTTTCTATAATTCCCAGAACAGGAACATTAATAGCATCAGACATAAACATGGACACTCCTTTTTTGGCATCGGCAAGTGCCACCGCTTGTGGAGTACTTACCACTACCACGCCTGTAATTGGCAAGGATTGAACAATTGACAAATGAATATCGCCAGTTCCTGGAGGTAAGTCTAGAAGCATAAAATCGAGTTCGCCCCAATCGGCATCAAAAATCATTTGGTTTAATGCCTTAGAGGCCATTGGTCCTCGCCAAATAACCGCTTGACTAGGCGAAGTGAAAAAACCTATCGAAAGTATCTTGACTTCATAACTTTCTACGGGTTTCATTTTAGATTTTCCGTCAACGGTAACCGAAATTGGTTTTTCGTTTTCTACATCAAACATGATGGGCATAGACGGGCCATAAATATCAGCATCGAGAATCCCTACCGAGAAACCCATTTTAGCCAATGTAACGGCTAGGTTTGCAGTTATAGTAGATTTTCCTACGCCTCCTTTTCCGGAAGCAACTGCAATAATATTTTTTATACCAGGAATCGATTTTCCTTTTATTTCTGGTTTATCGGGGATTTCGACTTTACTATTTATTTTGATTTTAGCTTCGGGAGAAACTAAGTCGGAAATGACTTTTCTTATATCGTCTTCGGCTCTTTTTTTGATGTGCATGGCAGGAGTATGCAACAACAAATCTATTATAACTTCATCGCCAAAAGTAACTACGTTTGCAATAGCACCACTTTCGACCATGTTTTTTCCTTCGCCAGCAATAGTTATAGTTTCTAATGCTTTGAGGATAGTAGCTTTGTCTAATTTCATAATATATTTCTTGTCTTAATTAAGACTAATTTCAGATTGCAAAGATACTAAGAACTTTAAAGGATTAAAAGTTTATGAGTTTAAAGTTTAGACTGTTATTGATAAAATTTAGTTAACGGTTTTTGCGATTATTTGTATCCCGAAGCTTCGGGATTTGAAATTAGGAAATAATTACAAATCCATTTTTGGTGTCCAAAATACTTTTTCGAAATCCTGAATTTGATTATCGACAACAACAATTCCTTCGTTTTCTAGTAATTGCTGCATGAGATTTGTGCCGTCAAAATGATGTTTTCCAGTGAGTAATCCTTTTCGGTTGACCACTCGGTGAGCTGGAATATCTTCCCTATTATGACAATTATTCATTGCCCAGCCTACCATTCTTGCTGAACGAGCCGTTCCTAAAGCTTTGGCTATGGCACCATAAGAAGTTACTTTCCCATAAGGGATTTGCCTGGCGATTACATATACTTTTTCAAAAAAATTGTCGGATGGGTTCGTCATTTATATTACCAATAATATTGGACAATATTCCACAGAGTAATAATCGCAATGAATCCCGTTATGCTACCAATAATTGTGTTCATGTTCTTGGTAAAATAATCGGTTTTATTTTCTATTCGATTAAAAAAAGTGATGTACCCGTAAAAAACCAAAAAAGAACCAAAAACTACTCCTATAATAAAGGTTAAAATGGAATAAGTGTCAAAAAAAAATAAATGAAATGAACCCAAAGTCATACTTATAAAAACATAGTACGGAATGGGTAAAAAATTGAGTGTAGAGAGTAACATTCCTTGAAAAAATCGATTGGTTGTACTGATTTTTTTTATTGATTTTGTTTTGTCTTTTGGTTTTTTTGCCAAAACAAAAAAGTAAATCGTTAATGTGGCAAATATTCCCAATCCGACTTCACGAAATAAAGTGACTAAGTCGTCCCGACGATGAATGATTTTAGCAAATGATATGGCAAAAAAAGATTGAAAACCAATAATCAAAACAGCACCTAAAACAAACCATAATGCATTTCGTCTTCCTTCTTTCCAATTTACTTTTGCAGCTGTCATATTAAGCAATCCAGGCGGAATAATTCCTATGAATGCAGTGATAAAACCAAAAAGCAAAGAGTAAAGAAGTTGCATTTACTATGATTATGTTGTTAAAAAAAAAACAAAACTACTCAAATACTGTTCGCTAAAGTTTAATTTTAAAACGAATATACGTAATTGCTTTGTTAATTTCTAAATATTGTTTTTCGTAAAAAGTCTGAAAAGCAGTAACTTCCGTTGGACTTCCTTCGTTTACATAGACATTGTGGTTGGCATACAACACTTCGTGTCCTTCTCCGTGAAGTAATCCAAGTGTGTATCCGTGCATGAATTCGCTATCGGTTTTTAGGTTTACGACACCCTCTTTTTTAAGGATTTTTTTATACAATTGTAGAAATTGCGAGTTGGTCATTCTATGCTTAGTCCGTTTGTATTTTATTTGTGGATCTGGAAAAGTAATCCAAATTTCGTCGACTTCATTTTCAATAAAAATATGATTTATTAATTCAATTTGGGTGCGAATAAATGCCACATTGTGCAAACCTGTTTCGCTAGCAGTTTTGGCACCACGCCAAAAACGAGCACCTTTAATATCAATTCCTATGAAATTTTTATCAGGATATTTTTCGGCTAAGCCAACGGAATATTCTCCTTTGCCACAACCTAATTCGAGTATTATTGGATTGTTGTTTTTAAAAAAATCAGTATTCCATTTGCCTTTTAGTGGAAATAAATCACTCACGACCTCTTCTCTTGTAGGTTGAAAAACATTAGTAAATGTTTCGTTTTCCTTAAATCTTATTAATTTGTTTTTGCTTCCCAATTGATTTTTTTTGGCAAAACTACATAATTATCCATTACTTTAAGTTATTTCGGTGATGAGAACAAAATAGTTTGGTTTTTTATACCATACAAGCATTTGAGGATATCGAAGTTTTTGAATGCTAGTACAACTACTTATGTTGGTAAACCCGTACATAATCTACCAAATATTTTGAAGGTAAATTTGTATTTTCTAGACTACCGCCTCGATCACCACCCATTGCCAAATTTAAAAGCACATAATGTGGTTGTCTGAATGGGTTTAAACCGTCTGATTTATTAAATGTTTTGGTCAAATCGATGTCGTTGAGTAAAATAGCATCTACATAAATTTCCATTTTGTTTTCTGTCCAGATTAATGTCCAAATATGAAAATCGTCTGCCCATTTATTGCCCCCGAAACTATCCAAAGGTTTTTTAAAACTATCCCAAATCGCGCCCTTGCCTTTTTTATTGGAAATAGCATAATTCGCTAAAATACTATCATGGTAATATTCCATAATATCAACTTCTCCGTTGGCTGGCCAATTACCATCAATGCCTAAAGTCCAAATAGCTGGCCACAAGCCAGTTTGTGCATCTATTTTTGCTCTCACTTCTACTTTGCCATATTTAAAAGCATGTTCTTTTTTCATGACCAAACTAGCAGATGTATATTCGATATTTTCTCTGTTTTTTCTCCAATTTTTACTATTTGCCACATAATTTGGGTTAGGCATTTTTTCCTTTTTACCTGAAATCTCTAAAAACCCATTTTGGCAAACAGCATTTTCTTTTTGATACCATTGTGCTTCATCGTTTCGTACAAAACCGTTTTCAAACCTCCATTTTGAATTGTCTGGACTGCCGTCATTGGTAAACTCATCACTCCAAATCAATTGATAGGATTCGTTGTTTTTTGATGAATCATTAATTTTGTCCACTGCTTGTGCTAAAAGAATTGGCGAACTTGTAACTAGTACAAATAGAAAAAAAATATTACGAGAAAGATATTGCATTTATTGCTTTTTAAAAACATCCAAATTCCATTGATCCATCCAATTGATTGAAATTTTTCCTTCTTTGAACACAATTGGCAACCAGATATACCGTCCTTCAATTGGCATTGCCGGTTTCCAAATATCAAACATGGCTACATAAGCGTTTTCTAATCCCATAACGGGAATGATGAAAGAAGATTGACCGCCGAAAGTTTTTTCGGAACTAATATTATCAACCGTATTAAGACCAAAGGTAGGGTTTTCATGTTGTGTCCACGGACCAAAAAGGTCGGTAGAAGTATAATACTTGGCTGCGTTGGGTGTCCATCCTGATGATCCCGAACTGATTATGTGGTAAACATCGTTTACTTTAATAATGGCGGGAGCTTCGGTGTGCTGTTCAATTCCTTGGCAAATTTTGTATTCTTCCAACGGTAGTAGATAGTCATCTCTCATTTTACCAATAATAAAGGTTTTGTCCGGTTTTCTAACCGCTAAGTGATATAAATCGTCATTAGAATCAA
This sequence comes from Flavobacterium sp., assembly GCA_043770135.1. Lineage (GTDB taxonomy): Bacteria > Bacteroidota > Bacteroidia > Flavobacteriales > Flavobacteriaceae > Flavobacterium. The sequence continues at coordinate 9,524 of JAYVIN010000038.1, forward strand.
CAAACATAGAGAAGTCTCCAGAGCCTTTAGGAGAACCGCCCAGGAATTTGTGACTATAGTTAAAAGGACCATTGGGACTGTCAGAAATAGCAACGCCTACATAGGCAACTTCATAGCCGTTGCCCTTTGGATAAAATTTAAAAAAAGCAATGAATTTTCTAGTTTTTTTATTGTACACTACTTTTGGACGCTCAATCAAACAGCCATATTCTATATCGTTAGTAGTGCTTTTGGAATAATCAACACTCATTACAACTCCCGAATTAATCCAATTTATTAAATCTTTTGAGGTGTAACAATGAATACCACCGTCAGCAAAATCTGCTTCTGATTTACCAGCAATTTGATGTTCGCCATACCAATAATAAATGCCATTATGAAATAAAACACCACCACCATGTGCATTGATAGGGGCGTTTTTATTATCCAACCATGGCTTTGCAGGTTCAATACTTGTTTTCTCTATCTTTTGGTTTTGGGCAGTTAGTATTGAGGTGTTAATTACTATCAATAGGCCAAATATTGAAACAAAAAATGGGATTGATTTTCTAAATAGTGGTTTTAATATCATGCTTTTACTTTTATAATGCGTTTACATTTTTTTCAATTGTTGAAGTATAATTGAGTATTGCTTTGTAACTTTTGAAAACAAAATCAATTTTTTTGAAAGTTATCTGATTCAAAAATAGGTATAAAATTTAGAACAGATTATTTTAAAAACAAAAAAACCCACAAACAAGTGGGTTTAGATTTGTGGAGAATACCGGATTCGAACCGGTCACCTCTTGCCTGCCAGGCAAGCGCTCTAGCCAAATGAGCTAATCCCCCAAATCTGGTCACAAATATAACATATAAATACAGCCTAAAGCAAATTTTGAAAAAAAATCAATTGCTTTCCTTAATATTTTTAACTTTACATCAAAATCAGTAAAATGCTATCTCAAAGCCCAAAAGGTTCAATCCAAACAACAATAGAAAACAGAATTGCTACAGTAGAATTTGGGCATCCTGCGAGTAATTGTTTTCCCAGTAATTTGCTAGATCGTTTGACAACCGAAATCCAGAATTTGAGCACTAATGATACTGTTTCAGTGATTGTTTTACGAAGTAGCGGAACTGGTGTTTTTTGTGCTGGAGCCTCTTTTGACGAACTTTTAGCAATATCCAATTTGGAAGAAGCTACTCGGTTTTTCTCAGGATTTGCTAATGTGTTGAATGCCATGCGTAGCTGTTCGAAAATAATTATCGGACGAATTCAAGGCAAAGCCGTAGGCGGAGGAGTAGGCATTGTTGCAGCTTGCGATTATGCTTTTGCTACTACTCAAAGCGCCATTAAACTTCCAGAATTGACTATCGGAATAGGTCCTTTTGTAATAGAACCTGCCATTAGCAGAAAAATTGGAAAAGCAGCAATGGCAGAATTAACTTTAGTATCAAACGAATGGAAAGATTCGGAATGGGCAAAAAGCAAAGGATTGTATACCAAAGTTTTTGCTGGACAAGTAACTTTAGATATCGAATTGGCTCAGTTCAGCTCAAGATTATCGTCTTACAATCCAGAAGCCCTATTAGAAATAAAAAAAACACTTTGGGAAGGCACCGAAAACTGGGATACGTTGCTCTATGAAAGAGCTGCTATTTCCGGAAAACTAGTCCTATCTGATTTTACAAAAAATGCCTTACGCCAAATCAAAAAATAAAAATGAGCAAAATCAGAATCACCAAGCAGTTTAGTTTCGAAACCGGTCATGCCTTGTATGGCTATGACGGCAAGTGCAAAAATGTGCACGGTCATAGTTATAAATTGTCGGTTACCGTAATTGGAACGCCAATATTAGATCGAAATAACGTAAAATTTGGAATGGTTATCGATTTTACTGATTTGAAGAAAATCGTTAAAGAAGAAATCGTTGATCAATTCGACCACGCCACTGTTTTCAACGAAACCACCCCTCATATCGAGCTGGCAAAAGAATTAAAAACCCGAGGACATCATGTAATTCTAGTAGATTATCAACCAACAAGTGAAAATATGGTGGTCGATTTCTCGAAAAGAATCATGGGTAGACTACCAGAGAACATTGGTCTTTTTTCGTTGAAACTGCAAGAAACGGAATCTTCTTTCGCCGAATGGTTTGCCAGTGATAATAGTTGAGAAATTCAAAATTTCAAAAGTCAATTTCAAAAGTCAATTTCAAAAAACAATTTCAAATCTCAACACCTAGAACTTAGAACCCAACACTTTTTTATGACTTCAAACAAAAAAATATACTTCGCTTCCGATCAGCATTTTGGTGCGCCAACTCCTGAATTGAGTTTCCCAAGAGAACAAAAATTTGTGGCTTGGCTTGACAAAATCAAACCAGATGCTGAAGCTCTATTTTTGTTAGGGGATTTATTCGATTTTTGGTTCGAATATAAAACCGTTGTTCCCAAAGGATTTGTTCGAGTTTTAGGCAAGTTAGCTGAGATTCGCGACAGTGGCATTCCGATTTATTTCTTTGTGGGCAACCATGATTTATGGATGAACGATTATTTCGAAAAAGAATTGAATATTCCGGTTTATCACGATAATCAAGAATATACTTTTAACGGGAAAACCTTCCTGATTGGTCATGGCGATGGCAAAGGACCAGGCGATTTGGGATACAAACGCATGAAAAAAGTATTTACTCATCAGTTTTCAAAATGGTTGTATCGGTGGCTTCACCCAGATATAGGCATGAAATTAGCACAATATCTTTCTACAAAAAATAAACTCATTTCTGGCGATGCCGATGTGAAATTCCTTGGCGAAGAAAACGAATGGCTCGTGAGTTACTCTAAACGGAAACTGGAAACGAAGCATTACCATTATTTTGTTTTTGGACACCGCCATTTGCCTATGAAAATCTCGGTTGGCGAAAACGCTGAATATGTGAATCTAGGGGATTGGATTGACTATTTCACCTATGGCGTTTTTGATGGGGAAACTTTGGAGTTAGCCGTTATGGAAACTGATGACACAGCAAAACCAAATAGACAAAAATAATGGACGAAAAACTTCTTATTTATTTTCAAAAAATCATGCCTCTTTCTGAAGAAGAGATTGAAGCTATTGTTGAAACTATGACAATAATGCAATATAAAAAAGGAACGGTTTTACTTAAAGAAGGACAAATTTCAACTGAAGTCTATTTTGTTTTAGAAGGTTGTGTAAGACAGTTTTATTTGATTGATGGTGACGAAAAAACAAATAACTTCTTCACAGAAGAACAATTGGTAATTTCAATGAATAGCTTTAGTCAGAACAATCCTTCAAATCATTTTTTGGATTGTTGTATGGACAGTTCATTGGTTGTTGGAAATAGAGAAAAAGAAGAAGACCTATACAAACGGTTTCCAAAATTTGAGACCATTTCAAGGAAAGTAATGGAAAAAGTATTTGCAGAACAACAAGAAATAATGTCATCTTACACAACAGATTCAGCGGAACAGCGTTATTTAAAATTGTTAAAATCGAGACCTGAGTTGTTTCAAAAAATACCTCAATACCAAATAGCAAGTTATGTTGGCGTAAAACCAGAATCATTAAGCAGAATAAGAAAACGGATAGCTCATAGGCTTTAATTTTTATACTTCTATGGCAACATTTCCTTTTTTATGTCCTTTTTCGACATAAACATGAGCTATTGCAATTTGCTCCAATGGATAAGTTTTATCAATAACTGGTTTAAATTTATCTGTTTCAATAAGCTCTTTTAAAAAAATAATATCTGCCGCGGTATGATTAATAACACCCGTCATTACCTTTTTTTTGCTTGTCATAGAAATCCAAAATCCTTGAAGCATTTCCGGCACTCCAGCGGCACTCAGAATCATTATTCCATTTTTATTTAGTGACTTTATACTTTGTGAAACAGCTATTGCTTTCACAGCATCAAAGATTACATCATAAGTTACGCCATTTTGAGTAAAATTCTCTTTTGTATAATCAATTACGTTGTCTGCTCCGATAGATTTTACCAACGCAATATTTGCTGTGCTACAAACGCCTGTAACGTCTGCACCAAAGGACTTTGCCAATTGAACGGCAGCACTACCCACAGCACCAGATGCTCCTACTACAAGCACTTTTTGCCCTGATTTTATCTTTGCCTTTTTTATAAAATGCAATGCCGTAACTCCACCAAAAGGAATGACTGCTGCTTCATTGTGAGATATATTTGCAGGTTTCAATGCAATTGACGCATTTTCAGGAAGACACTTGTATTCTGCATAAGCACCAAAACTCATATCTGTATGTCCGAAGATAAAGTCACCAACTTTGAAATGTTTTACTTCATCACCAACACTTTCAACTTCACCTGAAAAAACACTACCGAGAATGTTTATTTTAGGTCTTATCAAACCGAAAATAAACCTGACAGCAAATGGGTCAGCTTTGCGTAAACGCCAATCACCTGAATTGACAGCTGTGGCTCTAATTCTTAGTAAAAGCTCATTTTTATTTGGAATTGGCTTTTCAACCTCTTTGAGGTGGAGAACCTCTGGCGGACCATATTGTGTGTAAACTGCTGCCTTCATTTTTACTATTTTTATTTATAATTTCAAAGGACAAAAGTAGGTGTCACATTTTTTATTTTCGTTGACTTTGGTTAAGAAATGAAATACTACTTTTAGGACTGATAGAAAAACAAAGAATCGCAAACCGTTAAACAATCTACACTCATAATTTTAATTTACTCTTTATTTTAGGTTTCCCCACCATCTGTATAGTATTTGTATGGTTTTTAATCTAAGTCAGAAACTTATTCAGGATTACTTTTGTTGTTGAATAGCTATTTTCATTTCAAACACCAATTTTACGGTTTGATTTTTTAAAATTAAAGTTGATTCAAATATCAAATAGGTTGAACTTGATTTAAAAACGTACCCAATGACTCAAAAATGCAATACTTATTTCTCTAAGTTTTCTATAGTTTTATTTCTTTTTAGCCTTTGTGGGTACAGCCAATTAAACCGAACAGTTTTTCATGAAGATTTTGAAAAAACAATTGGTGGTATTCAAGCCATTTGGACACCAACCGGAAGTTACACACTTGACACTGCAAGTTTTTCTGGAAAAGGATTGTTATTTAATAGCACAAATTCTACGACTAATCTAACTTCGTCTGCTACTATTTCCTTAACAAATCTGCAAGGAACAACGATTGCACTTTCGGCAAGTATCAAGGGAGAAAACTTACTAACAGATGGCAATACCGGAATGGTAATTCAACTGGTAGCTACCCCAATTTCTGGTTCAGTAAAATATTATAGAATCCCTATAAAAACCGGAACGTTTACATGGGAACAAATTGGTAAAACATTCAAATTAGATGACAATATTCAAAGCCTAAGCCTAAACATTGGAATTTACAATGCAACGGGTAAATTTTGGATTGACAACCTGCACATTCAAGTAATTGCCGAACCCATGCCAGCGGCTCGTACTACTCCAGTTGTGATTGATAAAACCCATTCGGGGATGTATAGAGGAATGAATGTGGCCTCGACAAGTGATGCTGCAGCTCATATTATTAGCAAAAGTAGTCTAGACGAACTGAGTTTTGACTGGAAAGCAAATACAATACGAATTATGGTTGGAGGCGAGAAATATTATCCTGACGGTTTGCTTTTGTCTAATTATGATGCTGTTTTGCAATCAGAATTACTACGAATTGATGAATTGGTTACTTGGTGTACGGCAAACGGGCTAAAAATAAATCTTGGTTTAGCGGGTTTATCCGATGGTTTATTCACTAGTCAGGATGCACAAACTAGATTAATTAACGCTTGGAAATTAATTGCCGAAAGGTATAAAAACACCAGTGCCGTTTGGGCATACGATCTTGCCAATGAGCCCGTAGTTAGCAAACAATATCCTTATGACCATACTTATCCATTAGACAATTCGATTATGATGTGGCCTACTTTGGCCGAAACTTTGGTAAATGAAATCCGAGTAATTGATCCGGTAAAATCAATCATTATTGAAAGTTTAAATTATGGTGTAAACTTGGATGATATCAAACCCATAGACGCCTCAGTTCCTAATATTATTTATAGTGTTCACCTATATCAACCTGGGCAACTCACTGGGCAATTTGGACCTGCTACGCCAGTAATTACCTATCCTGGCACCATTGATGGGATTTATTATGACAAAGCCAAATTAAAAGAAATACTTGCGCCACTTAAAGCATACCAAGAAAAATATCGAGTGCCAATATATATCGGAGAGTTTAGTTGTGTAAGATGGGCCCCTAGTAACAGCGCCTATAATTATATTCGGGATTGTATCGAAATTTTTGAAGAGTACAACTGGGATTATGATTATCATTCTTTCCGAACTTGGAATGGCTGGAGTGTCGAACATTCAAGCGGATATTATGATGATGTTTTCCCAACTGTTAAGACAAATAGAGAACTTTTAATGCGTCAATATTTTGCGTTAAACCAACCCGCAGCTACTGTTCCTAATGCACCAACTATTGGCACAGTCACTTCTGGAAATGCTCGTGCTACAGTTAATTTTACAGCTCCAACTAATAATGGTGGTTCAGCCATCACGAGTTATACTGCGATTTCTTCCCCTGGCAATTTTACTACAACTGGTTCGGCTAGTCCTTTAATTGTATTAGGTTTAACGAATGGAACTGCTTATACTTTTACAGTAAAAGCAACCAACGCCATTGGCGACAGTGTTGTTAGTTCGGCTTCCAATTCAGTAATTCCATTAGACCCAAATGTGCCAACAACAGCAGCGCCTATGCCACCCAATAGATTGCCTGGAGATGTGATTTCCATTTTTGGCGGAACAGCTCCTAGTTCTGGAAGGTTAATGAAACCTAAAAAATAGATTATCCATTTATAGTCTAAAGTATTTGAAGAAAAACTTTTCAAACTGATTACTCCTGATTTTTATGTTCGTCTAAATCTTTTTGTAAATCTAATTTTCGGAATGTTGGCGAAAACAAACCTGTCCCAAGGGCAATTAGTATGGTCATGCTGCCGCCAAAAACAACTGCGGTAACCGTTCCCATGAGTTTGGCGGTCAAGCCACTTTCAAAAGCCCCCAACTCGTTAGATGACCCAACAAATATGGAGTTTACAGCCGCCACACGACCTCGCATATGATCGGGTGTTTTGAGATGCAAAATAGTTTGCCGGATAACCACCGAAATCCCATCGACAACCCCGCTCATAAATAAGGCAAAAACGGATAACCAAAAAATGGTGGATAACCCAAAAACAATGATGCAAACGCCAAACAAGAAAATGGCAGTCAAGAGTTTCATCCCTGCATTTTTATTCAAAGGCACATAGGCAGTAATTAGTAGGGTAATAAAAGCACCAATGGCAGGAGCGGCTCTTAAAATTCCAAATCCCTCTGGACCTACTTTTAGAATATCTTGAGCGAAAATAGGCAATAAGGCTACTGCTCCTCCAAACAAAACCGCGACCATATCCAGTGATAATGCACCCAAAATGGTTTTGTTTTGGTAGACGAATTTTACCCCTTCTTTGAGACTATCCATAATAGGTTCGCCAATTTTTGGATTCAAAATGGGTTTTTTTGTAATTTGTGACAAGGCTATCAAAGACAAAACAGAACATCCAAAAACGAAACTCATCGAGCCATGAATCCCAATCCAAGAAATAGAAAATCCTGCAAATGCTGGTCCTAAAACAGAGCTAATTTGCCAAACCGAACTGCTCCAAGTGGCTGCGTTCGAGTATTCTTTTTTGGGAACAATCAAGGATAATAAAGTAAAAATGGTAGGGCCTAAAAAAGCTCTTACTAGCCCGCCCAGAAAAACGAGTGTATAAATGCCGTACAAAATTACTTTTGTAGAATAGTGAACCGAAATTTCGTCTAAGGTTAAAATATAAAGTCCAAAGCTGATGACAGAAAATGCTAAAATACATTTCAATAACATTCCTTTTTTTTCATTTTGATCCACAATATGACCCGCAAACAAAGCCATTCCTACTGCCGGAATTACCTCCATTAATCCAATAATCCCTAGGGAAAGTGGATTTTTTGTTAAACTATACACCACCCATTCGATCACGATAAATTGCATTGACCAAGCAAAAACCATCGTAAAACGCAAGAGTAAAAAAACAGTAAATTCTGGGTATCTTAAGGACGAATAAGGATCATTTTTTTTCATAAATAACAAATAAATTTTAGCCTCTTTTTTTGGCTACTACTTTCTGGGATTCTAAGGGATATATTCCAATTTTGTGCGTTCGCAAAAGATAAGGTGACATTTCAGACTTTCCTGAAAGGTAAAAACCAATAGCTGCAGATGCTTTTTTCGGCATATGGCAGTCAATGCAATTGTCTTTGAGTGCTAATCCTTTAGGTGCTTTAGTTTTGCAAAAATTATTCATGGCTTCGCTGTGACAACTCATACATTTTTGTGAATGTTTCGATACCGTTTCGGGTTCATCATTATGAGGATTGTGGCAACTTACACAATCCATTGTTTTACTTTCTATAAAACATTTGCTTTGAGAGAGTAAACCATATTGATTTCCATGTACATCTAAATTTGAAGTGTTATATGGGTTGGGTTCCCCGTAAAAATTAGTAATTGAATTTCCTATGACAAATTTAAAACGGGATTGAAGGTTTTCACCTGCATAATGGCAAATTACACATTGATCTAATTTTTGTTTATGATTTAGTGATTTGTTTGTCGTTATATACTTCGCCAATTTTAATTCAGGGTTTTTTTTATGAAAATTTACATGATCCTGCGCTGGTCCGTGACATCGTTCACAATCAATACCATATACTAAGGATTCTTTTTTCATTTTCTCTGGAACTATTTCTGTTCCAAAATAGCCGTCAGTAGAATTAATATCCTCTTTAACTTCTAAATGTGAACTATGACATGAAAAACAATCTGCCGAAACTGATCCGTCAAAGTAGGGTTGAGTTGCTGAAAACCCGGGGCTGGTTCCCCAATTGTTAACGGATTTGTAATAAGACAAGGGTAGTTCATAGATATTATCTTTATCCCAAAACATCGAAGTTTGTGCGTTTTTTGCTCCCATTACAATGTCAAAACGATAGGCCTTTACTTCCTTCCCGTTTTTGTAATACACCTGAAACAATTCGTTTTTTCTGGTTTCCATGACAACTTTTGTGTCTTTGTCAAAGTGATAGGCGTTTTGTCCCGCATTAAAATTTCCGAGAACATTTTTGATTGTTGCAGGAGCTGAGGCTTTGTAATGAGAACTATTCAGCGATTCATTATAGATTTTTTGATGACAATCCATACAGCTAATTGAACCCGCAAAGGCATCACCTCTGGGGTCAATATAATCACTTTCCTTATTCCCGCAATTGGAGAATAAAAATGAAATAAAAAAGACAAAAAATGATTTTATAATTGTTTTCATTAGCACCAGTTTACCACAATTTTTATTTAATATCTTTGAGTCTTAATTGTAAACTTAGATTGCCATTCCATTCATTTTCGTCGATAGAATAAACAATTTCGAAAGGGCTTTTATTTTTGATGATGTCTATTTTTTGGCCTAAACCAAAACCTATAGATGCAATTCCCTCTGAATTATTTTGCTTTACAAAAAGTTTTAAATGTTCCTCTTCTTTCCCCAAAGGTTTGCCATAACCAGTGTCTTTAACGTTCTTCGTCAAAAAAATAGGTGTCATATTCTCAGGCCCAAAAGGCTCGAATTGTTTTAAAATCCGCATTAGTTTTGGCGTAATATCCGATAAATTAATTTCGGCATCAATCGAAATTTCGGGAGTCAATAAATCAGGAGGAATCGTTTCTTGGACTACTTTTTCAAAAGCCGTTTTAAAATTTCGATAATTTTCTTCCAACAATGTCATTCCAGCAGCATATTTGTGACCGCCAAACTGCTCCAAATGTTCTGAACAACTTTCTAAAGCATTGTATACATCAAACCCTTTTACAGAGCGAGCCGAAGCGGCATATTTATCGCCACTTTTGGTAAAAACTAAAGTCGGTCTATAATACGTTTCTATCAATCTTGAAGCTACAATTCCGATAACTCCTTTGTGCCAATTTTCTTGAAAAACTACCGTTGTGAATCGTTTTTGCTCCTTGTTTTCTTCGATTTGCAAAAGTGCTTCTTGGGTAATTTGTTTGTCTAAATCTTTTCGCTCCGAATTATAGATTTCAATTTCTGAGGCGAATAGTTGGGCTTGTTCAAAATCAAATTCAGTTAATAATTTTACCGCTTCATTTCCATGTTTTATTCGTCCAGCTGCATTTATTCTGGGAGCAATAATAAAAACTACATCTGTAATATCTAGTGTCTGTTTTTTTATTTGATGAACCAATGCTTTGATTCCCGGACGGGGAGTAGCATTGATAACTTGCAAGCCAAAATGAGCTAAAATCCTATTTTCACCAGTCATTGGGACAATATCAGCTGCAATTGCGGTCGCTACCAAATCTAAATATTCTACTAAATCTTCGATGGTTTGCTGTCGATTTACTGCCAAAGCTTGAATCAATTTAAACCCAATTCCACAGCCACACAATTCGTCGTAAGGATAGTTACAATCGTCTCTTTTTGGATCTAGAACTGCGACAGCTTCTGGTAAAAATTCTCCTGGGCGGTGGTGGTCGCAAATAATGAAATCGATGTTTCGTTCTTTGGCATAAGCAACATGATTGATTGATTTTATGCCACAATCTAGCGCAATAATCAGCGAAAAACCATTGTCATCGGCAAAGTCAATTCCTTTGAAAGAAATACCATAACCCTCGTCATACCGATCAGGAATATAGGTCGCAACATTCGGATAATACGTTTTTAAATACGATGAAACGAGGGAAACTGCCGTTGTGCCATCTACATCATAATCACCAAAAACGAGAATATTTTCTTGATTTTTTATTGCCAATTCAATTCTTTCGACCGCTTTATCCATATCTTTCATCAGATACGGATTGTGTAAATCTTCTAGGGTAGGACGAAAAAACTGTCGCGCTTCTTCAAAAGTTTCAATGCCTCGTTGTACTAATAGCGTTGCCACAAATTCCTCAACATTCAAAGCCTGAGCGAGTAGTTTCACTTTGTCTTCAGGAGGTTTTGGTTTTAGTGTCCAGCGCATAATTTAATTACTTTAGGTTTAATTCTTCGAAGCTCTGCTTGGTTTTTTGCCACAGATTCACAGATTAAAAAAGATTTTTGAAAATCTGTGAATCTGTGGCTATTATTTCACTAATACCTCTGGGGCTCTGCCCCGAGTTAGCTAATGGATTTGGATAAATTTGTCAAAAAAAGCCAATATGTTTTAGGGCTTCAAAGCCAAAGCATTGCCTTCAAATTGAATTCCGTCCCATCCTAATTTTATAAAATTACGGATGTTTTGGTGATTGATACCTTTTGGATCTCCTAATACTTCTTCAAAATAGTAGGCTCCAAAACAAGCTAGAGTTTCTGCTTGAGTTAAATTGTGTAATTGTGCAAAAGCAAATAATTTGCAAGAACCCGAGTTTTCGCCTGCTGCATTGTGTTGGGTTCCATTTTCGAAAGCGGTTGGAGTAAAATCGTAATTTTCCTCAATCAAGGCAATCGTTTCAGGGAATGTAATTGCGTTTGGGGTTTGTTTTAATTTTTCTAAAAAAGAGTCTATTGTCATATTTTAATATTAAATTTTTATAATAGATTTTAAATTATTTTTGATTTATGAATTTATATAAATCAAATATTATGCTGTTTAGTTCTTCATTATTTTCAATTAATTCCTCATAATTGTAATTTCCACCAATAAAAAATTCACATAGTTTAGTTTTATATGAAGACTTTAAAGTCCCACTATCATCCTTAAATTTCTTAAAATCTTTTATTTCATTTTCCAAAAATAAATTAGTTATAAATTCTCCAAGTCCAATTGAAATATAATCTTCCCTATTAAAAGAAATTTTATTGATATTTTTCTTTTCAGAAGAATTAACAAGTTCAACTAAAAATCCTTTAACAACCTTTAAAGGTAATAGGTTTTCAATTTCTCTATAATTTGTATTTTGATATTTAAAGTTTTTTCCAGCTTTGGAAATTTCTTCTAATTCCTCTCTTCTTTTGAGTTTTTTACCTTTTGCATTATCGTTATCAGAAAGGAGAAAAATTTTGTTAGATAAAGCAAAAGAATTAATTTTTTCTCTAACTTCTTCTTCACTGAAAACTTCCTCGAAATCTTCATCAAAAAGATAATGTTCAATTAGGTTTCCTCCATATTCAAAGAAAGCAAAATCTATATCTTCTTTTAAATTTTGAATTTTCTCTTTTTGAGTGAAAAGCTTTAAAAATTTTGAAATATATTTTCTGTCTGTTGGTCCTTCGACCCAAATAGACGAATTAGCCATCAAAACAGATGAATTATTCACTCCAAGCAAATCAAGCGTTTCTTTATTAGGCTTAACGTTTTTAATATTGAATTTTTGTTGACTTTCCTTTTGAAATTGAAAAATTGAAATATCATCTGTTTGTAATGACAAATCAAGAAAATGATTCGAGTGGGTAGTGAAAAAATATCTTAAATTTTTAGTTTTTAAGTACTCATCATTTGACAATGTTTCGATGAATATTCTTTGTAATCCTGGATGTAGATGAGTTTCGGGTTCTTCAATAAAAAACCAAGTGTTATTTTTTGCTGTAAATATTGGAAACATTAATAGAATTAGCTGTTGAATACCATCACCAATATTAAAAATAGTATCCATTTCACCCCCAATTTTTAATAAAATATTACCGGATTTTCTGTCTGGTATTAATTGTAATTTTTCATTATCGTAAAAATTTTGTTTAATCCAAGTAGTAAATTCTTCTAATAAATAAATTTCTTCTGAATTATGTAATTCTGAAAAAGAATCAAATAATTTTAAGCCTGTATAAACATTATCTTTTAAACCATATTTCAATTCTGAAATTTTATTGAAGGACTCTTTATTTAAGTTATCATCTTGGACTAAACTTCTTAAAATAGGAATATAAATCTTATTTGACATCCTATTTTTTAATGAAAAATCAACAGCCTTTTGAAGAATTTCAACTTGAACATTGAAATTTAATACTGACAAATAGTTATTTTTGTTTGTGAGATTTAATTGATTCTTTATGAATTCTTCAACATCATTCTTCATTAATAAATTCGCTTCAAACTCTTTCTTGTATAAATGGTAATTATTTATTAAATCAAAATGGGTAACTTTATTATCAATACATTTTTTATAAAAATCATTTATTTGAGAATAATATTTAGAATTTGATTTTAATCCATTGACATATTGAATATTATTTCTAAGGTTAGTTGAATTAATGTTTTTAACTATTTTGTCATATGATATTTTATTTTCTAAAATCTCTAAATCACTTTCATCATATTTAAATAATCCTCTTAAAAATCTACTTTTTCCAGAGTTATTAGATCCAACAAAAAAATTAATTTTTTTAAATTCATCTATGAAACTTTCGTCTTCGGTGAATAATTGTGAATTTTGAAAAAAATAGTTTGATTTACCTTTTCCATTTATCTCATTAGAATTGTTAATGTCTTTTTTTAATTTTAGAAACATAAATTATTTATTAGATTTCCCTCCAACCACAACCACAATTTCTCCTTTTGGAGGTTTGTTTTCAAAATGAGTCAAAACTTCACGAACCGTTCCACGAACATTTTCTTCGTGTAGTTTTGATAATTCCCTGGAGACACAAATTTGTCGGTCTTCGCCAAAATAAGTGATAAATTCCGCCAATGTTTTGACTAATTTATGGGGAGAAACATACAAAATCATCGTTCTAGTTTCTTCGGCAAGGGCCAAATATCGGGTTTGCTTTCCTTTTTTGTCAGGCAAAAAACCTTCGAATACGAATTTATCATTGGGTAAACCGCTATTGACCAAAGCAGGAACAAAAGCTGTGGCGCCGGGCAAACATTCGACATCAATTTTGTTTTCGACACAAGCTCGGGTAAGCAAAAATCCAGGGTCGGAAATCGCTGGAGTTCCAGCATCGGAAATTAATGCAATAGTTTCTCCCGCTTTCAACCTCGAAATTAAATTCTCGATTGTTTTGTGTTCGTTGTGCATGTGGTGGCTGTGCATGTGCGTGCCAATTTCGAAATGCTTCAATAGTTTTCCACTGGTTCGGGTGTCTTCTGCCAAAATCAAATCGACCTCTTTTAGAATCCGAATGGCACGCAAAGTCATATCTTCGAGATTGCCAATTGGAGTTGGGACAATAAATAATTTACCCATTTATGCGAATTTTTTCTCGATAATTTCCATAAAACGCTGTGAATAATCCTCTTTTCCTTCCCAACTATTGTAGTCTGGTTTTACCATATCTTCTATAAAATCTTGAGCTTCCTCAAAACTATCATAGGTAATCAATTGGTTTAAAACACGGTTGTAATCTTCGTTGCTATTGCCAAAAAGGTGTTTTACAAAAGCAATTCGGTCGTTTAAATCGATTTTAAGGGCTTTTGTTTCACTTAGTGTTATTGTTTTTGAATCGGTAGTTTTAGTAAAAGCTACTTGTTTATCCGAAGGTAGAGCCAAATCTTTTAAAGCAATAGTTTCGTTTTCGATAGCAATAGGGGTGTTTTCTTTAGCATCTACTTTTACAAAAAGTGCATCATTATAGTTTCCTCCTAACAAATCTTCAAATGAAATTTGTACAGATTCTGGTTTCTTTTTAGGTTCTTCTTCAAAATCGACATCCAATTCAAAAGCCGGTGAAAATCCTAAATTTGTCGGTTTTTCTATTTCTTTGACATTAGCTACAATAATTTCTTTTTCTTCAATAACGGTATCGACTTCTGCTTCAATTTCATTGGTCGGGATTTCTTCATCAAAAGATTCGTCAACCATTGCTTCTTCTGTTTTGATTTCCTCATTCGATACCTTTATATCTGAATTGGATGCCGTATTGTTTTCAAAAACTGCTGCGATTTTTTCTTCGATTTCAAACTGACCAATAGTTGGTTTTGTATCGCCAAAATAGTCTTCGACAAACTTTAATACCGAAAGTTTTTCTTGTAATTTCTGAGTTTCAATAAGTAATAGATTGATATCAGATTTATTTTTCATTTGCAAAATTCTATGTGCAATACTGATTAAGTCGGCTTCCAATTTTTTCTTCATAACTTTCGAAATTATAGTGAGTGGGGATTTGATTTTTGTTAAATTTGGCTTTCATTGCAAAGAAATAAAAACTATTCCTTTTTAAAAGCTGAAATTTACAAAATGTTTCTCGAAAATACAGTAAATCATAAAGAACAATTTGGTTGGATCGAAGTTATTTGCGGTTCGATGTTTTCGGGCAAAACCGAGGAACTCATCCGTAGACTAAAACGAGCACAATTTGCCAAACAAAAGGTAGAGATTTTCAAACCACAAATAGACAACCGCTATCACGACGAAATGGTAGTTTCGCACGATGCCAACGAAATTCGTTCTACTCCAGTTCCCGCTGCTGCCAATATTGCCATTTTAGCACAAGGTTGTGATGTGGTTGGTATTGACGAAGCCCAGTTTTTTGATGATGAAATCGTGAAAATCTGCAATGATTTGGCCAACCAAGGTATTCGTGTTATTGTTGCGGGATTAGATATGGATTTTAAGGGCAACCCCTTTGGACCCATGCCAGCCTTGATGGCAACTGCCGAATATGTGACCAAAGTACACGCCGTTTGCACTCGTACAGGAAATTTGGCGAATTACAGCTTTAGAAAAAACGATAGTGACAAACTCGTTATGCTAGGTGAAACCGAAGAATACGAACCTTTGAGTCGTGCAGCTTATTTTTATGCGATGCAAAAGAGCCTCCCCCTAACCCCCTCCGAAGGAGGGGAAACCGAAACAAAAGAAAGCAAGAAATAAAATAAAAAAACCTTTAAAAAATTAAGTGTTTTAAAGGGCTTGTTGTTTTATACCAAACATTATTATATTTTAATCCAATTTTGAGACTCCCTTTGTCAGGCTGTAAAGCGTTCCCTACTCTCGTGTTTTTAGACTCCTACGGAGTGACAAATAGACTTGTATTTTGGACTATTTTAAAGGGTTTACCATTTTAGTTGAAAATCGATTCCAATTTAAAGTCCAATTCGGGGAATAACTTACTTTGAATCGTATCTTCTTCAATCAAAGGGTTCATTCCTATAAACTGATTTTCTTTGAGAACATAGATAAAAACCGTTTTGTCAGCTGGATTCAAAATCTCAAAATCCTAAAACGCCTTTTACTTTCTATAAATAAAATTATATTTTGAATATTATTTTCTCAACCTATCAAAATCCTCAATATATAAGCCTTTGGCAGTATTTGTAGGGTTAAATGCAGCAAGATTACTACTTCTTAAACTCAAAGAAGGTTGATTTGTTTTCGCTCTAGTTTTCAAAGTTTGTCCTGCAATTAATTCGAGGGCTTTATACAAACTAGGGTCATTTTCGTTTCCAAATTCAACTAAATTTAAGAAAGTATCGTAAGGATTAATTTTGTAATCAGGTATTATTTTCGCTGGATTGAGGTCTTTGTCTTTGTTGAGATATGAAAATGTAATGGGTTGCAATTGCCATTTATGTTTGCTACTACGATTGGCATAGGAAATATAACTATTATTTGGTGAGTCATATAATGTATTGGATCCTACGAATTTACCTACGGTTTCTTCGCCTATTGTTATTACGCTAATGTATTTTTTTAGGCATTGTACAGTGAGCTCGCTGGCAGAAGCCGTTTGAAAACTTATCAATATGTATATTTTTGTCAAAGAAAGACTATTTATACTTTCTTCGCTTTGAAAAGTGGGCTCGTTACCAACCAAGTTAAAAATTCTCACTTTGTCCGAAAGATTTTCGAAGCCATCTTCATTATTGTGTTTATCATTAAAGTCTAAAAAAGCATATGGTTTGTTAGTAAAACTGCCGTTTATCATTTGGGCTAAAGCAACTGCTGTTTCTAATGATCCACCTCCATTGTATCTTAAATCTAAAACTAATTCGTTTATCCCATCCGATTTCATTTTAGCGAATGCCGCATTGAGTTCGTCATTGTAATCCGACTTAAAACCATTAAAAACCAAATAACCAATATTTTTTCCTCCATAGATTTTCTTTTCGTAATATGCGACTGGGTTTTCGTCGATTTCGGTTTTTGTTATAGTTACAGTATCAGCTTTATCTATGCTTTCTAAACTAGAACTTGTAAAATAAACACGTTTTGCCAAAGTAAGTGTCACTTGTGTATTTTCTAGTTGATCATAATTACTTAAAGTAAGCAGGCTTCCATTTATTTTTGTAATAACATCACCTCTTTTCAGGCCTGCCAAAGCCGCTTGTGAACCAGGCACTATGTAGTTAATTAAAGCCACAAAATTAATATTGGATGCATCCTTAGGGTAAATTGCATAACTAAAACCACCGTTTTTTTCGACTTCTGCAATTTTTGAGGGATTCACTACCTCGTTACTGTTTTCGATCCAAGAAAAATTATCAGTTGTTCCTCTTTGATATAGAAGTGAATAAAAAAGCTCGTCAGGGGTTTTCCCGTTAATAAAATTGTTATAGGTTGTGGTAGAGGTGATTTTGCCGTTGGACAAATCAACAACTTTTGGTTGCCAGTAATACCACGAATTCATCGCTTTCCAAACAAAGTTATTAATCTCGTCGGGCTTGGTAGTTGTTTTGTCATTTGAATCAGAATCCTTGCTACATGATGCAAAAACCAATCCTACAAGCAACATTTTAATAACATTTATTAATTTCATATACTTAATTTAAGTTAGTTTTGTAATTATAAAATCTAAATCTATGAAAAGTTTTTTTAAAACCGCTTTTTTATTATTTTATTCCGGATTTTTTATTCATTCTTCCTGTTCAAAACAGCTTTTAGATTTGAAAAACCAAACGTATAAAAGTTACAATAGGAATAATGAGAAAGGATTTATGGTTTATTTTGAGTTAAATGACTCAACTATTATTCCAAAATCGGTAGTAATTAATGGTATTGCTCAAAATATCTCGAATGCAAACAAAATTGGAGATACTTATCAAATAAACGTTATCGCACAAACTACAATAATTCATAATTACCAAGTACATTTAGAGAAAAAAGGAAACGGAATTTATTTTGAGAAAAACTCAAAAATGTTTTTTCAACCTGTAAAATTCAAATTAGTCACTGATTAATTTGAATTTTACCATAAACCCATCAAAAGTCACAATAATCATTACCTAAAAGTTTTTTTTATGAATTAATACTCGATAATTTTCCTTGTATTATTTATTGAAAATGAAGTAGGACATATTTAAAAACAGTGTCGTTAGGATTAAAAAATCATTCTTGAGAAAGAACTGTTAGAAAAAAGCTAATTTTATTCTTTGTTCGGTTTGATACTTCAACAAAATTCTAAAAATAAATACTATTCCTTTTCTATTTTTTATAACTTTGATGTAAACTAAATTACTATGGACTTACAAACTAGGAAAATATCATTTGTTCAAGAATTTCTTTCTATTGAAAGTGAAGAGGTTATTTCTCGATTGGAAAAATATCTGAAAAAGGAAAAAATCTCGATGGAGGAAAAATCCTTTAAACCAATGACAATTGAAGAATTAAACCGAAGAATTGATCAATCGGAGCAAGATTCCATCAATGGACGCCTTACGGAGTCAAAAGATTTGCTGAAAGAAATTAAAAAATGGGGTTAACAATTTATTGGACTGATTTTTCAGAAAAGGAACTGCAAAATATTTTTTATTATTATCAAGAAAAAGTAAGTATTCGAGTAGCTATCGAAATAACAGAAGGGATTGTGAATGAAACAGATGTTCTTGAAAATAATCCTTACATTGGACAAATCGAAGAATCTTTATACGATAGAACGAAAGAGTTTAGGTATTTGGTTTACTGTAATTACAAAATTATATATTGGGTAAATCTAGATAAAGACCAAATTGAAATTTGGGATGTTTTCGATTGCCACCAAGAACCTTTAAAAATTAAAAGAACAAAATAATGTGTTTTACAATTTTTAAATTTTCTTGAAAATGAATTTATCCATAAAAAATATCGCCCAAATTCTGAATGCTAAATTACTTGGTACGTCTTCAACGTCAACAACCGACACTATTTCTATCGATAGTCGTTCCTTGCAGAATAACGAAAAAACACTTTTTTTTGCTTTAGTTGGTCCCAACAACGATGGGCATAATTATATCGAGGAGTTAATCTCAAAAGGAGTTCAAAACTTTGTAGTGACTCACATCCCAGATAAAGTTGCAGGCAAAGCCAATTTTTTGATTGTCGAAAACTCCTTAGATGCTTTGCAACAATTTGCGGCTCATCATCGCAATCAATTTAAAAGACCAATTATTGGTTTAACTGGAAGCAACGGCAAAACCATTGTAAAAGAGTGGTTGAACTTTTTGTTAAGTCCTGATTTCAATATTGTTAGAAGTCCGAAAAGCTACAATTCGCAAGTGGGCGTTCCATTATCCGTTATTGCTATTAACGATAAGCACAATTTGGGTATTTTTGAAGCGGGAATTTCCAAAAGAAACGAAATGGAAAAGCTAGAAGCCATCATCAAGCCTACGATTGGAATTCTTACCAATATTGGCTCGGCTCACGACGAAGGTTTTGTAACTGTTGAAGAAAAAATCAAAGAAAAATTACAGCTTTTCGAGCATTCCGAATTAATAATTTATCAAAAAAATAAGCTTGTTGATGATGGATTATCCCATTTTCGCTCCCAGTCATTGCGAGGAACGAAACAATCCATTGGACAGGGCTGGAGGGAAGCCTTTTCTTGGAGCTTTACAGATAAAACCGCTGATGTTTTAGTTATAAAAAACAAAGACAATACTTTTACTATTGTCAGGAATTCAATTGCGTGTGAAGGTCTGGATGGGCTTATTATTCCCTTTCAAGACCAGGCTTCAATAGAAAATGCTATCACGTGTTTGATGGTTTTATTGTATTTCGAATACGATGCTACAACAATTCAAAACAGAATAGCCATGTTGTTTCCAGTAGAAATGCGACTCAAAGTCAAAAACGGGATTAACAATACTACCCTAATCGATGACAGTTATAGCTCTGATTTTCAATCGCTGAAAATAGCCTTAGATTTTTTAGAAAACCAAAAGCAACATCAAAACAAAACCATTATTCTATCTGATATTTTTGAAAGTGGGTTGAACAATGAAGAATTGTATTCAAAGGTTTCTCAATTGATTATTTCAAACAAAATTTCAAGAGTTATTCTTGTTGGTGAAACCAGTTCTACTTACAAAAATTTATTTTCGAATTGTACTACTTTTAAAAACACACAAGATTTGATAGCAAGTTTTGACCAATTAGATTTTGGTAACGAAACTATTTTAATCAAAGGCGCACGTCATTTTTTGTTTGAAAAAATAGTGACATTATTAGAGGAAAAGACACATGAAACTGTTCTTGAAATTAATCTAAATGCCATCAGTCATAATCTTAATTATTACAAATCAAAACTAAATCCATCTACCAAAATAATGGTTATGGTCAAAGCATTTGGCTATGGCAGTGGTGGGTTTGAAATTGCTAAATTATTAGAACATCACAAAGTCGCTTATTTAGGTGTTGCTTTTGCGGATGAAGGGATTTCACTAAAAAATTCAGGAATCCAACTGCCAATAATGGTTTTAAATCCGGAGTCAACTAGTTTTCAGGCTATAATTCAACATCAATTAGAACCAGAAATTTATAGCTTAAAAGGCTTGAAAGCTTTTTTAAAAATAGCAGAACAAAGAAATTTAGAGCAGTTTCCCATTCATATTAAACTAGATACCGGAATGCATCGTTTGGGTTTCGAAGAAGAAGATTTAGAGGAATTAATTGCAATACTTAAAGGGAATTCCTCTGTTGCTGTAAAAAGTATTTTGTCACACATGGCTACTAGTGATTCTTTGGAACATCAAGATTTTGCAAATTTTCAAATTGTATTATTCAAACAACTTTCAACTAAAATAATGACCGAATTGCAAATACAACCCATTCGTCATATTCTGAATACATCTGGAATCAGTAATTATTCAAGTGCACAATTTGAAATGGTTCGTCTTGGAATTGGACTTTATGGTGTGTCAAATGATGCAGAAGAACAAAAGTACTTAGAAAATGTGGGGACTTTAAAATCTATCATTTCCCAAATTAGAACCATTCAAGCTGGCGAAAGCGTGGGTTATGGAAGGCGTTTTATGGCTCAGAAGCAAGCAACAATTGCTACAATACCGATTGGTTATGCCGATGGAATTTCTAGGCTTTGGGGTAACGGACTTGGATTTGTAACGATTAATAATCAAAAAGCCACCATTGTAGGTAGTATTTGTATGGATATGTTAATGGTAGACATAACTGAAATTAATTGTAAAGAAGGAGATGCCGTAATAATTTTTGGTGAAAGTCCAACTGTATCTGAAATGGCTCAAAAAATAAATACGATTCCTTATGAAGTGCTAACCAGTATTTCACAAAGAGTGAAACGAGTTTTTTACAGGGAATAGTAATTTTTTTTCTATATTCGTATTATTATTAACCAATTAAAATAAATAATTATGGGATTTTTTGCAGATTTTAAAGCTTCTTTAATGAAAGGAGATGTGTTAAGTTTAGCTACTGCTGTTGTTATTGGTGGTGCTTTTGGAAAGATTGTTGGATCAGCCGTTGACGATGTAATTATGCCAATTGTAGGTTTAATAACTGGCGGGATTGATTTTACTCAAAAATTCATCACACTTGATGGGAATAGTTATGCTGATTTAGTGGCTGCAAAAGCTGCTGGAGCTGCAGTAATCACTTATGGTAATCTTGTTCAGGCTGTTATCAATTTTGTGATTATTTCATTATTTATATTTATAGTTTTAAGAGCAGCTGAAAAAGCGAAGAAGAAAGAAGAAGTTGCTGCCGCTGCACCAGCCGGACCTTCGCAAGAAGAATTGCTTACTCAAATTAGAGATTTGCTAAAAAAATAATACCGATTATGTATTCAATATTGTTCAATAAAAATTGAACAATTTTCATACTATATCGGCATTATATCCTAAAAATTTGTTTGAAGCATACATTTTTTTGGAATAAATTTCCGCTACATTATATATTCTAACCAAACCATTCGCTACGGCGAATGGTTTTTCTATTTGTTGTATTTGTAACATTTTGTTGTTTTTTGTGAACCGCTTGTTTTCAGTACAAGTTTGTTTACTTTTGCACTTGAAAATTAGTATTTATAGCAAAATAATAGATTATGAAAATTGCAGTTGTAGGTGCCACAGGAATGGTTGGCGAAATCATGTTGAAAGTATTAGAAGAAAGAAACTTCCCTTATACCGAATTAATTCTTGTAGCTTCGGAAAGATCAGTAGGGAAAATTATAGAGTTCAAAGGACAAAAACACGTTGTGGTTGGATTACAAACAGCGGTAGATATGAAAGCTGATATTGCGCTGTTTTCTGCAGGAGGGCAAACTTCATTAGATTGGGCTCCAAAATTTGCTGCAGCTGGAACAACTGTAATTGACAACTCTTCGGCTTGGAGAATGGATCCTACTAAAAAATTAGTAGTTCCAGAAATCAACGCTGGAGAATTAACAAAGGAGGATAAAATTATTGCAAATCCTAACTGTTCAACCATTCAAATGGTATTGGCTTTGGCTCCGTTACACAAAAAGTATAATGTAAAACGAGTTGTTGTTTCTACTTACCAATCCATTACTGGTACTGGTGTTAAAGCGGTTGAGCAATTCGAAAACGAATGTGCAGGAATTGAAGGTGACATGGTTTACAAATATAAAATTAACAGAAACTGTATTCCGCAATGCGATAGTTTTGAACCCAACGGTTATACCAAAGAAGAAATGAAATTGGTTAAAGAAACCAAAAAAATTCTAAGTGATGACACTATCAAAGTGACGGCCACCGCTGTTCGTGTTCCTGTTGTTGGAGGACATAGCGAGGCTGTGAATGTTGAATTTAGCAATGATTTTGATGTTTCAGAAGTAAGAACTATTTTGAGTCAAACCGACGGAATTGTGGTTCAGGACAATTTAGATACTTTTACTTATCCTATGCCTCGATATGCTGAAGGTAAGAATGAGGTGTTTGTAGGAAGAATTCGTCGTGACGAAAGTCAGGATAATACTTTAAATATGTGGATTGTAGCTGACAATTTAAGAAAAGGAGCTGCAACAAACACGATTCAAATTGCTGAATATTTGGTTGCCAATAAATTGGTTTAAATTGGTGCTATACTAGAAAAAAAAACCGTATCGAATCATAAAATTCGATACGGTTTTTTGTTTTCATTTTTTATAAATTCTGTTACTTGATCATTATTTTATTGCTTATTTCTCCTTTAGAAGTTTTGACTTTTACAATATAAACTCCTGAAGGTATATTTTTTATTGGAAATTGTATCGTAGTTTCTCCACCGTATTTAACATCCCATTTTGTAATATTCTGCCCATTTATATTGAAAAGAGCAACAGAATTTACAATTGAATCAAAATTATTTTTTATGATTAGCGTATTGTAATTTTTTGAATAAAACACTAATATCCCATCCTCATTAGTATTTATTTCGTCTAAACTCAATGTTTTATCATTTGTATAACGAAGAACAAAACGATCGTTGAATGTTCCTTTTGCTGTGCTAAAAGAGTAGCTTCCGTTTTTTAAATTAAAAATAGAATTAGTCACTTTGTCCTCTAAATAAACAGCTTGATTAGTGTTTGCAAAAACACCCTCTTTGGAATCTATACTAATAGTAAATGTTCCTGCTATTTTACTTGAATAACCCAATCGAACTTGGTCATTTTCGTTAAATGAAGAGCGTCCTTGTATTTTATACGTATCGTTATCAATAAAAGAATAAAAATTAATATAATTTCCTGCATCGCTAAATAGTCCATCATAGCCTTTGTCGTAGCCTAGTGTTGCATTATCAAAATACCCAATAAGTTGTTGACTAAATAGATTAGAGGCGTTTTGTAGATTTAACCAAAGTCGGTCTTTAGCGACAGTAGCGACTTTATTTTTGTTAGACTGTACTTTATAAAATTGGTTGTTTTTGGTTTCCGTCCCAACACGCATGGCGTTATTAAACAACAAAGTTCCAGCAATATCGGCTTCTACAAAAAATCCTTGACCAGAGGCTATATATCCATTAGGTTTATTAGAATTATCAGGTGATCCACCTAAAATATTTCCTGATGTACCCACACCACCCGCAAGGGTATACACGGCATAATCATTGGTGGAAAAATTTAATCCATCCGGACCTCCGTTAGCACTGGAAATATCTCCAATATGTGTCCAAAAGTAGAGTGTTCCCCCAATTATTTTGTTGTTACTTGTATTGATACTGCTATTTATATTAGCTTTAATAAAGGCATCCGCAGAAATAGCCGATGGGTAAGGGTTTCCAACTAAATTAAAATCATCACCTGGATCAAAAGTACTTGGCGTTAGAGCGATTGGCGTGGTTATAACACCATTATTTACTTTTCCAGAAAAAATTACTTCTGATTTATTTCCTCCAGGACCGATTGTAGGATTTGGAACCATCACAATATATCCTTTACCCGGTGACATAGTACTTGCATAAGACCAATCATTCCCATCATCATCAAAACTATCAGCTGGACTTAAATCTATGAAATTGGCAGGTAAAAATTCAAACGAATAATTGGTTCTCCAATTCAGAAAAGTACTTGGAATATTTGTAGAGGTAACAGGCGTAGACCAGTATACATAATCAAATTTTTCGAAAGGGGATGTAAATCTACGAACGGTTGTTGTTCCGTTGTTGGTTACTATTCCTGCATCGTTAACCATGACCAAAGATCCTTTGTCTAGTACATCTACTATGCCGTTAACCGTTAAGTTATTTTGAATAATAGCATAGTCATTAGCAGTAATGGTTAGTGTTTTTCCTAAGTTAACGGTTACACTACAAGCATTTAAATCTCCATGTGTCGAAGTGTTGTAATTTGCATCAATGATAACTAACGTATTCAAATCAGGTATTCCCGTTGACCAACCGCCTGTAGTCCAAGTGTTGGTTATTAATGGTATTATTGTAGCGCTTGAAGAAGCTGTTGAAATACAACCAAATGCATTCATAGAAAAAACGGTATGGTTAGATCCTTGAGCCAAACCACTATAAACTAATGTTCCAGAGTAACTACCACCATTAAAACTATAGGTCTCACCTGCAACCGAGTTAATTGTAATTGTACCCGTTTGAAGCGCACAATTTGGTTGTGTTGTAACTAGTGAAGGCGATAAAGGCAATGGATTTATTATTACGGTTGCACTTCCCGAAATGGTATTGGAGCAGTTAGGGTTGCTTTGATAGGCAACACTAACCAAATTATATACAAAACTCCCAGAAACTGTGGTAGAAGCTGCAACAGATGAAGATGAATTATTACCAACATTTATTGTTTGACTCACACCATTTATAGTATAGGTAACGGTTATGTCAACTGTTTGAGGATTTGTAAATACAATAAATGGTGAAGGAGTTCCTGCACATACACTTGTTGTGCCGCTGATTGTTGAAACGGGTAACGGTCGGACAGTTAAATTGGCTCCACTATCTGTAAAACCCGATGTTCTTGTGCAATAAGCATTTGAAATTGATAGTATTGTATATCCAGCATTTGAAGATGGATTATCTCCAGCTGTGAAATTATAAGCTGAAGCATTTGGAATTGTTGCTGTATATTGTGTTAAAGTAATATCATTTCTATATGTTACACTATAAGGTGAAGAAAAACTAGAATTTTCAGCATCAAAAGTTAATAATGGAGTTCCGCCAAAACAAATGGTAGTTGCAGAGAAACCATTTGAAATATTATTTGGCAATCCATTCACCGTAACGGTTGCTGTTATGCTACAATTGTTACTGCTTTTATACGTTATTACAGTTGTTCCTGCCGAAACTCCTGTTACTACTCCCGAGTTATTTACAGTAGCTACAGCAGGGTTCGATGAAGCCCAAGGTGTTGTTGGGTCAGGGATTCCTGAACCAGTTAAGGTTATGGTTGACCCACTACAAACGCTTAAAGTACCGGTTATTGTGGGTAATGAAACAATTGTAGCTACAGTACTGGTTAGTGTATAACAGCTAAACGAGTTCAAATTACAACGGTATTTATAACCCCACAATCCTGCCAAATTAGAAATATTTAACGTTTGTGTTGTAGTACCGCTATAAACTCCAGAATTCGAAAGATTATTCCAGTTCGTTCCGCCATCCGTACTTACTTGCCATTGCTGATTTAAAAATGTTCCACTAACATTATACGTAAAACTAGCAGTAGTACTACAAACGGTAATATCAGCTGGTTGGGAAATAACCACAGGAGCCGAGACAACTGTAATAGTAATAGGAGTTCGGTTACTTTCGCAAGCACTATCTAAAGTATTGTATTGTGAAACATAAAACGTGGTAGTACTCGTTAATGATCCAGTATTGTATGTGTTTCCATTAGTTTGTAACAAAGTACCTCCTGTTGCTGCCGAATACCATTTGTAATTCCTGTTAGATCCAGGTGCGGGCATGGTAATAGTAGTGCTATTTCCTGAACAAATTATAGCCGAGGTTGGGACAGGGTCTGAAACATTAGGCAATACGGTGACGGTTACATTACTCTCATTATTTAATATGTTGTCATCCTCAACTGTATTCACTACCGTTGCACTGTTGATTACTGAAGGAACAGAGGCACAAGTGGTTTGGGCTGTTATTGTAATTACAATATCAGGATCACTATTATCATAATTACCAGCCCTTGTAACTCGTATCAATCTAGTAGTGGGATTATAGTTAATATTGTTTGCTCCTGTTTGTGTTGCACTTATATACGTAAGGTTCGCTGGTAAAATATCATCAATAACCAAGTCATTCGCTTTATTATTACTCAAATTTCGGACTAATAATGTATAAGTTATGTTTGCGCCTGCAACAACAGTTGAAGCCGATGCTGATTTTGAAATTAAAAGATCGCAACCTGTAGGCTGAGGGCCATTATATACGTAGGTGTCTATGTAAGTAGTATCCGATGTAGATGGACAAACCGTAGAAGTAGCCATGATGTAAGTGTCATTATATTTGTCTGGAGGCGTTCCTCCAGGAGTAGAAAACTGCACTAAAAATCCATACTTCTGTCCAGGTGAAAGCCAAGGGGTTTGGCTAATAGGATCTCCTGCCATATTTGTTATCAACGATGTTAATGGAACCTTTCCTATTGGTATTATTTCGTAGTTTATAAGACTAAAACGATCAGTACTATTTCCTGTATTTTCCACTTCAATAAAATAATACAAATTTGAAGCGGTAGCAGTATGAACCTTACCAACTAGGGTTGCAGGCATATTAACCCCACAATTTTGAGTTACATTATCACTAACATTGGACACTAATGCTGGTGTAACTGGATTTACGATACTTGCCGAATTAGTAATGGTTTGAGTACTACTTCCTGAAGAAATATAATAAGAAGAACTATTGTAACCATACCCCCCAAGCACACCAACTATTCCTGATACTGTAATCGAGCCACTAGCTCCTGCGGCAAGACTTGCTAAGGTATATGTCAAGGAATTTGTTCCTGCATTATAAGTTCCCGTTGGCGTAGAGGATGTATAAGTAAAATAGGCTGTAGAAGGCAAAATATCGGTTATCGTTATATTTTCTGCAGATACACCACCATTATTCAAATTGTTATATATAATTTGATAGGTTACCACATCCCCTGGTTTGGTTGGCGCAGCTCCTATTCTTGATTTTGATACAACAAGATTGTCTCTTACCGTTACTGTTACACTATTCGATTTTATACAGCCTTCTGGAGTTGTTTCTGTTAAGGTATAGGTAGTATTAACCAGAGGTGATACCGTTGGATTTGAAATGGAACTTGTGAAACCTATTGGATTCGAAACCCAACTATAAGTGTTCAAACCTACAGCCGTTGCTCCCAATGGAGTTGTTGTTGGATTTCCTCTAAAAATAGTGCTGTCAAATCCAGCATTGGCTGTTGGTAATGGGTTTACTGTCCAGCTTACCGTGTTGTATGAAGATGTCGAACAACCATTCGCCGTAGCAGTTCTTCTGGTTCTTATGTTAACAAATGTTTGACCTGTTGTGTTGATGGATGCTCCAGAGGTATAGGTTGAAAAAGCACCTCCGCTTAAACTGACTTCCAATTCATCAACTATTGTTCCTGCGCCACCTGAACCTGCCGTAGCCGTAGCTGACACAACAGTTCCGTCACAAACGGCAATAGTGTTGGGAGATTTTGTTAGACTCCCTGGCGATGGGTCTGGATTCACCGTCCAACTTACTGTGTTGGTGCTCGATGTTGTACATCCCGAACCTGTTGAGGTTCTTCGAGATTCTATAATATTAGTTCCAATTCCTGCTGAAAAATTTGGGATAGTTGTACTCCAAGCAGTATAACCAGAACCAGCGTTATAACGATATTCATCTTGTGATGAAATAGCACCACCAGTTCCTGCTGTGGTTATAGAAATAGTTAAAGAAGCACCAATACAAACCGAAGTTAAATTTGGATTTTTTGCAATAATAGGTGCTACTGGAAGAGGATTTACTGTCCAACTCACTGTGTTTCCGTTGGTAGTCGTACATCCTATTCCTGTTGAAGTTCTTCTTGATTCTATGATATTGGTGCCAGTAACTGCAGTAAAATTGGGTATTGTAGTACTCCATGACGACCAGTTAGATCCATTATTAGTTGAAAAACGATATTCGTCTTGAGCCGAAATAGCACCACCTGTTCCTGCTGTTGTAATAGCGATGGTTAATGGCTGTCCAACACATACTTCTGCTGCGTTGGGACTTTTTGTTATTACTGGTCCTACGGGAACAGCATTTACTGTCCAGCTCACTGAATTTCCTGCGGCAGTTGTACATCCCGAACCTGTTGAGAATCTTCTAGATTCTACAATATTGGTTCCTATTACTGCGACAAAATTGGGAATTGAACTGCTCCAAGACGACCAATTTGAACCATTATCAGTTGAAAAACGATATTCATCTTGTGACGAAATGGCTCCACCAGTACCTGCTGTTGAGGTTATAGTTAAGATAGTTCCCGAACATACTTCGGTTGCATTGGGATTTTTTGCAATAATTGGCCCTACAGGAACGGCATTTACCGTCCAACTTACTGTATTCCCAGCTGCCGTTGTACATCCAGCACCTGTTGAAGTTCGTCGTGATTCTATGATGTTAGTTCCTGCTACTGCTGTAAAATTGGGTAAACTTGTTCCCCATGACGACCAAATTGTACCATTATCGGTTGAAAAACGATATTCATCTTGTGAAGATATAGCACCACCTGTCCCTGCTGTAGTGACAGTTATGGTTACTGTTTGTCCAGCACATACTGCTGTTGCATTTGGACTTTTTGCAATTACTGGCCCAACTGGGACTGCATTAACAGTCCAACTAACAGTGTTTCCTGAGGCTGTTGTACATCCTGAACCTGTTGAGGTTCTTCTTGATTCTATAGTATTAGTCCCTGTTACTGCGGTAAAATTGGGAATTGTAGTGCTCCATAACGACCAGCTTGAGCCATTATTAGTAGAAAAACGATATTCATCTTGTGAGGAAACAGCGCCGCCAGTTCCTGCTGTAGTGACAGTTATCGTTACTGTTTGTCCAGCACATACCTCTGTTGTGTTTGGATTTTTTGCAATTACCGGTCCTGCTGGCACAGCATTTACTGTAACTGTAACTGTTCCAGATGTTACCGCAGAACAAACCCCACTAGTGACTACTGCTCTAAAATATTTGGTTGCTGTTAATACACCTATTTCTGCAATAGTTAAGCTTGTTGAATTGGTTCCAATACTAGTTAAATTGGTTGTAAATCCAGAATCGTCAGCTCTTTGCCATTGAATGGTTCCGGTAGCACTGGCAATCGTAATATTGCTTGATGGCGAACCGCCACTACAAATAGTTTGATTTGCCGATACAGCGCCTACAGCCGAGGTTGGATCTACTGTTACCGTTACTGTTCCAGAGGTTACCGCCGAACATACCCCGCTAGTTACTATGGCTCTAAAATATCTAGTCGCCGTTAAAGGGCCGACTTGAGCAGTAGTCAATGTTGTAGAATTCGAACCTATGTTGGTTAAATTAGTTGTAAATCCTGCATTGTCTGCTCTTTGCCATTGTATCGTTCCCGTAGCACTGGCAATCGTAATATTACTTGATGGGGAACTCCCATTACAAATAGTTTGATCTGCTGAAACGGCTCCTAAAGTTGAAGTCGGACTCACTGTTATTGTTACCAAAGCACAATTAGTAGTATATTGAATGCCTTCATAACGACCAAAGTAAGTAGTTGTAACAGTTGGAGAAACGGAAAGCCCATTGCCTGTTCCTTCAACTGTAGCTCCACAAGAATCGGTGTACCATTTTACAAGAGCCCCAGTTTCACCTCCACCTCCATTCAAACTAAGTATTGTAGTCGCTCCAATACATATTGAAGAAATACTTGCACTTGCCGAAGTAGGGTCAGCAGCTATAATATCGGCTGTTAATCCTGTTGGTTGCGAAACAGTATAATTGGTGTTTGGAGCTGTGTATCCAATAACGGTAACTGGCTTGGCGATACCAGCGGCAGCGGTAGTAAAACTAGCTGATGGAGTTCCAGTAACAGCGAAAGTTTCTGAGTTTTGCAAACCAACATAGGCGGCTGTTCCTGATAATGTAGCTGTCGTTAGCCCATCAAAGGTTTTGTTATTGGCTGTAATTCCTGTGATAGTCAAATTCGCAGTAGTAATGTTAGCGGTTAAACTCGGTTGTGTTAGGGTATAATTCGAACTTGGTATAGTATACCCTGTTACGGTTACTGCTTTTCCTGTTCCAACGGTAGCTGTAGCAAAACTAGCCGATGGGGGACCTATAACGGCAAAAGTTTCACTGTTTTGTAATCCTACATAAGCTGATGTTCCGCTTAAGGTAGCGGCTGTCAAACCATCATAGGTTTTGTTGTCTGCATTAATTCCTGTGATAGTTAAGTTCGCAGTATTGACTGTTAAAGTCCCATTGGTATAAGTAATATTGTAATTAGAAGCTGTAAAAGTACCTGCAGTAGCGGCTGATGAAACTATAGCATAGCTACCAACTATAGCTGTGTTTACCGCTCCTGAACTCGCAATAGTAATACTCCCAATTGTGTCAGAATTTTGCAATCCGCTAGAAG
>JAYVIN010000039.1:0-14498 GCA_043770135.1 Flavobacterium sp.
CGAAATTACTCTTGATTTATTGGTATGAAAAGAGGCTAGTTTCAAGGCATTTTCGTTGGCTTCGGCACCAGAACTACACAAAAACAGACTGTATTCTTCTAAACCTGATAATTTACCTAGCTTGTCCGCTAATTCTACCTGTAATGGATTTTGAATGGCATTTGAATAAAAGCTCAAATTATCCAATTGCTCTTTTACTTTTGCCACATATTCAGGATGGGTGTGACCAATAGAAATCACGCCGTGACCGGAGTATAAGTCCAAATACTCTATGCCGTTGTTGTCTATAATTTTGCAACCCAATGCTTTTACAGGCGTAATGTTGTATAATGGGTAAACGTCGAATAAGTTCATTTTTATTTTGTTTAAAGGTTTAAGGTTTCAAGTTTAAAGTTTCGTGAGCAACATTAAACTTTAAACTTGAAACAAATATTTAGAAACCTGATGGTTTCAAATGCAATCCTGTGGTTTCGTCCAAACCGAACATCAAGTTCATATTCTGAATGGCTTGTCCTGAAGCTCCTTTTACTAAATTATCGATAACCGATGTAATCAAAAGCCGATTTCCTTTTTTCATTAAACTGATGATGCATTTGTTTGTTTGCACTACTTGTTTCATATTGATGTCTGTAGTCGTAACGGTTACGAATGGTTGGTCTGCATAAAAAGCTTCGTATTTTGCAACAATATCTTCCAGACTTTCTTCGATAGTTGTGTAAAGCGTGGCAAAAATTCCCCTTGGAAAATCGCCTCTGTTTGGTATAAAAATCAGTTCGTTGGTATAATCCGCTTGTAATTGGTTTACACTTTGATTGATTTCGCCTAGATGTTGGTGATTAAAGGCTTTATAATGCGACATATTGTTGTTTCTCCAGCTGAAATGTGTCGTTTCCGAAGGGCTAACTCCAGCTCCGGTGCTTCCTGTTGTAGCATTAATATGTACATCATCTTTAAATAAATTATGCTTCGCCAATGGCAATAAAGCCAACTGAATAGCGGTTGCAAAACAACCTGGATTGGCGATATATTTTGCGCTTTTGATTGTCGCTTTGTTCAATTCTGGTAAACCGTAAACAAATGATTTTCCGTTAAATTGGTTGTCTTTTGTCAAACGGAAATCGTTTCCTAAATCGATGATTTTGGTTTCGTTTGAAAAATGATTGTTTTCTAAAAATGAAATTGATTTTCCGTGACCTAAGCACAAGAACACCACGTCCACATTGGGATTTACCGTGTCAGTAAAATTCATTTCGATATCGCCCAACAAATCGTGGTGCGCTACGGAAAGTGGTTTTCCTGTATTGGTCGTACTGTACACAAAGTCCAATTTTGCATTGGGGTGAAACATCAAAATTCTGATGAGTTCCCCTGCTGTATAACCTGAACCTCCTATAATACCAATTGTAATCATAATTTTCTATTTTAAAACAGACTTAAATTTTCTTAACCAACTCGGTTCCCTCCCCTTTGGGGAGGGTTAGGGTGGGGCTTACTCGTACGTTTCATTATTAACCGATGAAAATATATTCTGTGCATTTCCTAAAATCTTGATAAACCCTTTGGCATCGTCAGATGTCCAAGCATTATTCATTTCACCATATTGTCCGAAACCTGTATTCATCAAATCATTATCCGATTCGATTCCGTCTAATGAAAAATGGTAGGGTTTCAAAGATACAGTTACTGTTCCATTTACAGTTTTTTGAGTGTCTTCTAAGAAAGTTTCGATGTTACGCATTACAGGATCCAAAAATTGCCCTTCGTGAAATAACATTCCGTACCAGTTTCCTAGTTGTTCTTTCCAATATTGTTGCCATTTTCCAAGCGTGTGTTTCTCTAACAAATGGTGTGCTTTGATAATAATTAAAGGCGCAGCAGCTTCGAAACCAACTCTGCCTTTGATTCCAATAATAGTGTCTCCAACGTGAATATCTCTACCGATGGCGTACGCATTTGCTAGTTTTTCCAGGACTACAATATTGTTTGAAGGTTTATCTTTTGTTCCATTTACAGCAACTAATTCTCCTTTTAGGAATTCTAAAGTTACTTTTTCTTCGCCTTCTTTTTGCAATTGCGATGGGTAGGCTTCACTTGGAAGTGGTTTGCTTGAAGTCAACGTTTCTTTTCCTCCAACACTAGTGCCCCAAAGTCCTTTATTGATAGAATATTGTGCTTTTTCCCAAGAATAATGTACACCATTTTTGGCCAAATAATCCACTTCTTCCTGACGAGATAGTTTCAAGTCACGAATAGGTGTGATGATTTCAATTTCGGGAGCGATGGTTTGAAAAATTAGGTCAAAACGAATTTGGTCGTTTCCTGCACCAGTACTTCCGTGAGCAATAGCTGTTGCACCTACAGATTTAGCATATTTTATAGCTTCGATAGCTTGAAATACTCTTTCGGCACTCACAGATAAAGGATAGGTGTTGTTTTTTAAGACATTCCCATAAATCAAATATTTGATGGCTTTGTCGTAATATTTATCGACAATAGTAAGGCTGGCGTGTTTTGCAGAACCTAATTCATAAGCTCTGTCTTCGATCGCTTTTAATTCAGCTTCATCAAAACCACCTGTGTTGATTAATACAGTATGAACTTCGAAACCTTGTTCGTTTTTTAAATATTTTAGACAGTATGAGGTGTCTAATCCTCCGCTATATGCTAGTACTACTTTTTTCATTTTATTTATTTTTTCCTCACCCCAACCCTCTCCGAAGGAGAGGGAGCCGTTAGTGGTAAAGGTGAGTTTATGTTTAATTTAATAATTTGTAACTTTTATTTTGTTGCTCAACTCCCTCTCCTTTGGAGAGGGCTGGGGAGAGGATTTACTTTTTTAAGAATAATGCTTGTTTTATTTCCTTCAATCGATTCCAAATCCGCACGTTAAACGGATGTTTGGGTGGATCTTTTGGTTTTTCGGCTGGGTCGTACAACATTCCGGTGCAAAGGCACAATTTATTTTCTTTGCTTTTAAGAATTTCATAGTTGGTACAGGTTTGACAGCCTTTCCAAAAACTTGGGTCTGTTGTCAGTTCCGAAAAAGGAACTGGTTTGTATCCTAAATCGGAGTTAATTTTCATTACTGCCAATCCTGTTGTAATTCCAAAAACTTTGGCGTCAGGATATTTTTCTAATGAATAATCAAAAACAAACGATTTAATTTTTTTAGCCAATCCTAAATTTCTATAATCTGGATGTACAATTAATCCAGAATGTGCAACAAACTTGCCGTGTTGCCAGACTTCGATGTAACAAAAACCAGCAAATTTGCCATTATCTAAGGCAATAACCGCATTGTTAGACGCCATTTTTTTCTGGATATATTCCGGAGTTCGTTTCGCTATTCCAGTTCCTCTCTGTTTTGCAGAGGTTTCTATGGTTTCACATATTTCTTGCGAATATTTATAATGTTCTTCGCCAGTTATTACAATTGATATATTCATTTCAAAAGTGGAATTTGTAATTCTAAAATATAGTATTTTATTGGTTTTATAAAAAACACTGCAAATGTACACCATACTATAAAAATAGTATACATCGGAGTAAAAAAAATGAAGCTTTTATGTGGATTTAGTAATCCAAAGCAAAAATTATTTGGTATCAAAATTCAGAAAATGAAAAACAGTTAAAAAAAACTTTTGGAAACTATACTAATAGCATCCGCACTTCGGGTGAAGTTGTATGTCTGTTTTTTTGTAAAAAAGAAAGGGTATGTAAACTTGCATTTTTCATCGCGTCAAATTTAGCATTATTTTAATTAAAATGAGTACTTATTTGAAAAATAAAAGTCAGTAGCAATTGTTAGGAATAAAGAAACTAATTGATTTTAGAGATAAATACGGGAAAAACCCCATGATATTCAGAGTTCTCTATTAATTTCGTTGCTGCAGTTTCTTGAAATTCTATGAAATCTTGGTAGGCTTGAATAATTCCTTTTGCGTTTTCTAAATTGGGTAGTATTTGTAACACATACGGATTTCCAAAAACAAATAGGACGCATTTTTTAGTTTCAAATAAGCGTGCTAGAAAGTCCAATACCGAATTTTCTATATCAAAATTGTTTAATGGTTTTGCTTTTGGCACAAAAAGAGCAAGGAGTACCGTATCGAACCCTAAGAGTTTTTCTTCTAATGCTAGAATAGAATTCTGTGATAAAATTTCAAATTCGGGTGACGGTAATTCCGCTGATAAAGTTTTAAAAAAGGGATTGTCAATACTTTTATAAATACTTAATTTAGCGAGTTTATTGAGGTTTTTGGCATCGAAAACAATTGAATTTAAAGTGTTGCCTTTTATTTTAGTAAGGCAATTTTCCGCGATTTTCCGATTTAGTTCTTCCGTTTTATTAAAATCAAAACTACCTATAGGATTCGTACTTCCCGAAATAATACCCACTTTGTTTTTGCATTTTAATAGGCGGGAATAGCTGGCTTCAATTCTTTCGGGAGAAGCATTTTTTAGAATTTCTTGAATTCCTTCGGCAACATTTTCGGCAAAACACAAAACATCATTACCTGCATTAAAAGCTTCCCATTCTAATTGTCCTTTTTTGTCATACAATTTCGAAACACTATGCATGTTCAAAGCATCAGAAATAATTAATCCCTCATAGCCTAATTGGGTTCTCAAAAGGTTTTCAATAATTGCTTTTGATAAAGTGGCAGAAGTGTTTTGTTGGTTATTCAAAGCGGGAACTGCTAAATGTCCAATCATAATAGAATCGACCTGATGTTCAATTCCTTTAATGAAGGGAACTAATTCGTTGGCCAATAATTGTTCCAAATTTTCTTCTAAAACGGGTAATCCTAAATGCGAATCGACACTCGTGTTTCCGTGACCTGGAAAATGTTTTAAGCAACCTAAAATCCCAGCATCATTCATTCCGCGTAAATATTCTAAAGCAAAATTGGCAACCTTTTCTTTGTTCTCACCAAAGGATCTAAATCCTATAACAGGGTTTTTCGGGTTGTTATTAATATCAGCCAAAGGGGCTAAATTATAATGGATTCCAGCCGATTTTAAGTCTAAACCTATTTGTTTCCCTGCTTCATAAACCAACTCTTTTTGGTTGTCGGCTAATGCTCCAAGTGTAATAGCATAAGGATATTGAGGTGTTTTTTCAACTCGCATTGCCAACCCCCATTCGGCATCGATACTCATTAAGAGTGGGGTAGAGGCACATTTTTGAAACCGAACGACGAGTTCTTTTAACCGTTCGTAGCTGTTATCATTAAACGTTATTTTTTTCTTGGTTTCATAATTGGTTGCAGCGCTGGCTCTACTATGAAAAAAAGTTAATCCTCCAATGTTATATTCTCGAATTAAGCGTTCCGTTTCCTGAATATTTTCTTCACTATCGTTGATAAAAACGGCTGGAAAAAAGAATTGTCCTATTTTTTGTTCTAATGTCATTATGGATTTTATTGGTCTCAAAAATAGTTAAAACTATTTACTTTCAGTTTCAAAATTTTTTCACCACAAATTACACCAATTTTCACAAATTAAAATAGGTTTTTGAAAATCCGTGAATCTGTGGCTCAGATTTTAGCTTGTTTATTTGCTGAAATAGATACTAAAACAGTGTTTTTTAGGTTAACCCAACTGATTTTATCAAATTTTATTGTTTTTTATTTGCGTATTAAAATAAAATAGTCTTAAATTTGAAAAATAATTAACATAAAAAAACATTAGCCTATACTATAGAATTACTTTTTAGGGAAATTGCTCCAAATTTTATTTAAAAAACTAAAAGTATAACTATGGTTAATGTACAAACTCCAGACGCCTTATTGGTAAACAATTATGTCAACGGTGACGAAAACGCTTTGACTATTTTAATCAATAGGCACCAATCAAAAATTTTCGGTTTTATCTATTCAAAAATCTCTGATAGAGATATTTCGAATGATATTTTTCAAGACACTTTTATTAAAGTTATCAAAACTTTAAAATCGAATTCTTATAACGAAGAAGGTAAATTCTTGCCTTGGGTGATGCGAATTGCTCACAATTTGATTATAGATCATTTTAGACGAAATAAAAAGATGCCTATGTTTAGAGAAACAGAGGAGTTTTCTATTTTTTCGATTATGTCTGACGATTCACCCACAATAGAAAATAAAATTATTCGTGAGCAAGTGGAAACAGATCTAAAAAAACTAATTCAAGAACTTCCAGCAGACCAAAAAGAAGTTTTGGTCATGCGGATGTATCAAGACATGAGTTTTAAAGAAATCTCAGAAATCACAGGCGTAAGCATTAATACTGCTTTAGGAAGAATGCGTTATGCTTTGATGAATATGAGGAAGATTATAGACAAACATCAAATTATTTTAACGAATTAATACTATATTGTAAAGTTTTCCGTTCCTATAATAAACTAACCCTTTATTATTTATTATGGCAAAAATTTACTCTAAAAAATCTTTAGTTACCAATTCGATGAAACCAAAAAAAGAAATTATTTCTTTTTTATTAAATTACTCCAAAGCCTTGAGCATCATAAAAAGTAATTCGATGAGTTTCGAAATAATAGCTAATTAGCAAAACGTCCCGATAAATTATCGGGACTTTTTTTTATAATAATCCTCCAAAACGGATTTTTTTCCTACTGTTTTTGTGATAAGGTCTTTTTCTAAATCCCAAGCTCGAGCAGGAGAATATTCACGTCCGTACCAAATCATTTGAAGGTGCAAATCGTTCCATGTTTCCTCAGGAAAAATGCGTTTAGCATCTTTCTCTGTTTGTACTACATTTTTTCCATTGGATAAATTCCACCGATACATTAATCGATGAATGTGTGTGTCAACAGGAAACGCTGGTACTCCAAACGCTTGCGACATGACCACACTTGCCGTTTTATGACCCACGGCGGGTAATTCTTCAAGATATTCAAAACTTTGAGGGACATTTCCTCCATGTTTATCAATCAATATATGAGACAACCCATGAATTCCTTTTGATTTCATGGGCGATAAACCACAGGGCTTTATGATTTCTCTAATTTCTTCGACAGTCATTTTTATCATATCGTATGGATTGTCTGCTTTGGCAAAAAGCAAAGGCGTAATTTGATTGACACGAACATCGGTACATTGTGCCGACAATAAAACAGCAATTAGTAAGGTATAAGGATCTTTGTGGTCTAGAGGAATTGG
This sequence comes from Flavobacterium sp., assembly GCA_043770135.1. GTDB lineage: Bacteria > Bacteroidota > Bacteroidia > Flavobacteriales > Flavobacteriaceae > Flavobacterium. The sequence continues at coordinate 7,161 of JAYVIN010000039.1, forward strand.
TATTTCGGGATACAATTCTTTTAACGTATTTATAACAAACGTTATGCGCTCCTGTTTGGTCATTTTAGCTTATTTTGGGTACAATTTAATAACTAAATTTATAAACTCCTAAACATATAAATTCAAAATATGACAACATTAATAAAAGGCGATAAAGCACCTAGTTTTTCAGGAATAGACCAAGACGGCAATCGTCATCAATTATCCGATTATGCAGGAAAAAAATTAGTAGTTTTCTTTTATCCCAAAGCAAATACACCAGGTTGCACCGCCGAAGCTTGTGATTTGAGAGATAATTTCGAGCATTTTAAGGCTAATAATTATGAGCTTTTAGGTGTAAGTGCAGATTCGCAAAGAGCTCAAGCTAAATTTAAAGAAAAATATGAATTTCCATTTTCTCTTTTAGCCGATGAAGATAAATCAATAGCTACAGCTTTTGGGGTGTGGGGACTTAAAAAATTTATGGGAAAAGAGTATGAGGGTATTTACAGAACCACTTTTGTCATCGATGAAAACGGGAATCTAGACAAAGTAATTACAGATGTAAAAACTAAAGCTCACGCTAAGCAAATTTTGAAGTAATTACTCTTTAGAATAATAGAAAAACGCCAAGAAAACATATTTTTTTCTTGGCGTTTTTGTTGAAAATAACTATCGAATCTGCTGTACGATTCCGATAGTTATCGGAATCCGAATTTGTACCCACAAATATAACTAACAATACCTTTTAACAACTTATTTTTTACCAGTTGGAAAGGCTACGAAGTTGGGACTTCGCAGAGCACGCTAGTTTTTAATGAACACTTCGATTATCAGGTATCGGGTATAAAATTTATAAAAAACTCATTTATAAAATCCTTTTCTGATTCACTTTCCACATCAAATTTCATTACAAATCTTGAAGTTAATCGATTCATGAGGTTTTCTATTTCTTCTTTTGTATAGAGCATATTAAGAAAACTTAGCTCTTTATTTTCTATTGAAAAACAATCATCAAAATAAATATAAATATCTTCTTTGAAAGAATCTGCATAATTTTCTTTTGGTTGTAAAAGGATTTTTTCTAATTCGATTATTTTTTCTAAAAGAGTCATTAATTTCTTAAGTATTTAAATGGAAGTATATATTGTTGCAAAGATAAAAAAACCGGACTATACTCCGTTGCAATATAAACCACATTTATTAATATTTGTTAACATGGATATTAAGCAGAAATTAGGACAAAAAATAAAGGCACTAAGAAAATTAAAAGGTCTTTCACAAGAAAAGCTTGCTAATCTTGCTGAAATTGACAGAACTTATTTACCAACAATCGAAAAAGGGGAAAGAAATGTTTCTATAGAAGTAGTTGAAAAATTAGCAAAAGCTCTTGATGTAAAAATTAAAGATTTGTTTGATGAATAGAGATTGTTTTTCAAAATCAACAACTTAGTCTAGGTTACAATAACTCAATACTTAAAACAAAAAAAATGATTATGGATAGCATTAGACAATTTATAAAGGATAAAGCAGAACAATTCGGTGCCAAAGCCGACAATGAATTTAACAAACCATATGTTGAACGTAAGAACATTGGACAGGAAGCATTGAAAGATAATGGTGCATATTTTGGCTTTATTCATCCTGAAGAAGATGCTTCTGGACCATTTCACGATTTTTCATTGACTATTTTTCCTAACGAACTGAATAAACCATGGCTAGTTTGTCTAGGTATTGGTTCAAGTGGATTTAAAAATGATTATGAATTAGCAACTTATCCAGGACTTAGAAGATTATTTTCAAACCTAATTAACGAAAGAGGCTTTTGTAAGTCCGATTTTTCAGATATAGAAACTAGTTTGCCAAAAACAATTACTGGAAACAATGATTTACAACATATAAAAAACACTATTAAAACCTATTCCAAAGTATTACCAGTTTGTCAAATAGTTGACAATCCAGAAAGCCAAGAAGGTAAAGAAATAATTGCCGCTTTTGTAGCTGGTTATGCAAAGTTAAGGGAATGGCCATCAAACAAAGAGCATAGGAAAGCTATTAATGAAGCTCTTGAACCTTTTTTTAAAACAGTTGCAATCGATCAAACTGAAGAAATCAAAAGTTTGCTCAACGAAAGAAAGTTTGTTGTTCTTCAAGGCCCTCCGGGAACTGGAAAGACAAGAACAGCTAAATTAGTCTCGGCTAACTTAAAAGCTAAAACATTTTTTACACAATTTCATGCAGAAACGAGTTTCTCGGATTTTATTTACGGCATTAGGCCTGATGTAAAAAGCAAAGAACTGAGTTACATTGAAAAGTTAGGGAGTTTTACCGAAGCTTTAAAATATGCCATCGAGCATGAAAACGAGAAAACCGTTTTAATAATTGACGAAATAAACAGAGCAAATCTATCAAACGTTTTGGGTCCAATATTTTATCTTTTTGAACACAAAATGGAGGAATCAAATGTTGAAATAGAAATTTACCCTAACTTTAAAATTAATAATCTTCCAAAGAATTTCCATGTAATTGCTACAATGAATACCGCTGACAGAAGTTTAGCAGTTGTAGACTTTGCTTTAAGACGAAGGTTCGCTTGGTATACATTAAAGCCAAAAGCAATTAATTCTAAACAGTTTTATAACGAAGATTTTAGCAGAATTCAGGAAATATTTAATTGGTATGCAAATAGCAGTGAACTTTCATTACAACCAGGACAAGGTTACTTTATTTCTTCATCAAATGAAGAAATGGTTAATAGAATTATGTATGAAATATTTCCATTAATTAAAGAATATTTGCAAGAAGGGTTAATTAGAAATGCTAAAGAAGAGTTTAACAATTATTTCTCAACCAGAATTAATCAATCTCTCTTTGAATGAATAAGCCGTTAGATGTTTTTTGTGAAATACCTTGCTTGACAGAAAAATCAATTCTGTTAAATGGTTTTGTTTTACAAAAAAAGTGGTTTAAATCAGCGGATAAAAGAATAATTGGGCAGTATTTACAAAAGTTTATTAATTATAATTCAGATAATTTTAGCTTTTTAGGTGTTCAACCATTCATTATTGGTACAGACCAAAACACTTCTTTGACTTTTAGAACTTCAGAATTTATTGGGACTATTCCTTTAAGAGCATCCGATACAGGCAAGCAGATTGGCGATTTTGTAGTGATGCCCCGATTTACAGGTCGCGATAGATTTGAAGATTATATAGAAATCCTTAATCTTTTAGGAACCGAAATTAGTCCTCAAGTAATTGACAGCTTGCCATTAGCATCTGGAAAGAATTTCCGACCTCCATTATATTTAGAAGCTGTAAAATTCCTTGATTCTCTTGAAGCATTAATTAAAACTCCTTGGAGAAAATTTGATAGTATTGAAAAAATAACTTTCCAACCAACAGGACAGGTAAATTGGAATAAATATATAAATGAAGCATATAAAATTGAAAATCGATTAAAATTCCCAACACGGAAAAATATTCTAAGTGAATTTCATAAAGAATATTCTGAAATCCGCTATGTCTTTGATTTGTGTAAATTAGAACTTTTATCTTCAAATACACCACAAAGAATAAAAAGCTCAATTAGAAGCAGAATAGCCTTTATTGAGGAAAAACTATATTTACACAAACCTATTTCAACGAATAATATTGTTTTAAAATCCACTGATAATATTAAAGTTAAAAATTGCAAAGATCAAGCAAATAAAATATTAAATTTTAATTTTATAGACAGTACCGCTTGGCGTGTCGATTTTTCTAATGTTTTCGAGAAGTTTGTTCAATTTATATTCAAAGAAATTTCAAAAGAAATCGGAGGTCATTTATTTTCAAATTATAAATTTCATTCGAAAACCTCTAATCGATATTCTTGGGAATTGAAACATGTAGAGCCAGATGCAATCTACCAAAAAGAGGATCTCATTATATTTATTGATGCTAAATACAAATCAAATCTTTACAATAAATTTGATAAAAGTGAGAATTTAAAAGACGTTCATAGGCATGATTTACATCAGATTATGGCTTATTCATCGTTTAGTAAAACTGACAATAAGTATGGATTTTTATGTTATCCTTCTGATAAAGTTGAAATAAAAAAAATTAGTTACAAGAATAATATAAACCAATCAACAAATAATGTCTATATAATTGGAATTCCACTTAAGAAAGAATTTATTTTAGAAATAAAAAAAGTATTATTAGTTGAATTAAATAATTTAAAATTGAATTCTTAAAATTTATTATTACCAAGTAATACTTGCCGCTCTGCTCAAGAAATAATTAGCAGGTCCTTTGCTTCCGCCTTGGTTTTTACCTGTTGTAAGACGGTAATTGGGTTGGTTGCCCCAAAAAGTTAGACACTATTTGGGGCATTTTTATGAAAAAAAAGTAAAGTACGATTACACATTTAAGTTAGAATGTGTAGCATTAGATTTAAATCCAAAAAGATTTTTTTTCTTTATAATTTCGGCTACTCCAGAAGGCAACATCGTTTCCCAACCTATTTTATTAGAGCCAATCATTTTTAACACTTCGCGAGAGAACACCTTTAGAGTTTCAGGATTGTAATCGGTTATGTCCACTACTTTTCCGTTGAACTTGAAGAACTTATACAGTTCCTTAGTTCGAGGATGTACTTTCAAATTTTCGGAATTCAGAATATCCCCATTTTCGTCAATCATAGGGTACAAATACACTTTCATGTCTCTATAAAATAATTTTCCGAAAGCTTCTAGAATGCCACCACTCAAATGGCGATAGTATTTTTCGTCAAAAATATCGACTAAATTGTTTACACCCATTACCAATCCCATTCTGGCTTTGGTATAATTCGAGAAATATTCGACCACTTTATAATATTCCTGAAAATTAGAAATCATTACCGTTTGTCCCAATGAGCACAGCAATTCGGCTCTGTCCATGAAATCTCTTTCGTCTATTTCGCCATCGGAACGCAAATTGGATAAGGTAATTTCAAAAATAACCAAGGTGTTTGCTTCATCTACTTTATTTTCTTGCAAAAATATTTTAAGGGATTCTTTATACATGTCCATATTTACTTTTGTAACTGGACGGAAACTTCCTCTCAAAGTAAGAATGTTTTTTTTGTATAAAATGGCTGCTGGTAAAACGTTTCTGGCTTTTGGGTCGAAAATCACTGCATCGGTCATGCCGTTTTTTACGAGTTGTAAACTCATTAAGCGGTTGTCAACATCAGCAAAACAAGGACCAGAGAAATTGATGGTGTCAATTTCCAACTGATCTTTGTCCAAATGGTCGTACAGGTAACGTAGAAATTTTTTTGGATCATCATATTTATAATAAGCTCCGTAGATTAAGTTGACCCCAAGAATGCCTAATGTTTCTTGCTGCAATCGAACATCGGTTTCCTTAAAACGAATGTGTAGAATTATATCGTTATAATCCTCATTGGGCTCTATTTGATATCGGATTCCTACCCAACCATGTCCTTTGAATTGTTTGGCGAAGTCAATGGTAGCCACCGTATTGGCGTAACTAAAAAACATTTTATGGGGATGCTTGGCGCGACTTAATCGTTTTTCGATTAGATTGACTTCGTGCGAAAGCATTTTTTTGAGTCGACTTTCGGTAACATAGCGACCATCGGCCTCGATACCATAAATTACATCACTAAAATCTTTGTCATAAGCCGAAGTTGCTTTTGCAATGGTACCCGAAGAACCACCGGCTCTAAAGAAATGCCGAACCGTTTCTTGTCCTGCACCAATTTCGGCAAAGGTTCCGTAAATATTTTCGTTTAAATTAATACGAAGCGCTTTGTCTTTTATAGAAGGAATTTGAGCTATGACTTTGTCACCTTTTAGTTTTATTTCGGTATCCATAAATAGTATTAATAGGTATAATTAAAACAAAGTTACTTAATATAGGTTTCTAATGAAAGGGAATTAATCCTATTTTTGTAAAATATTTATAATAAATCATTCTAAATGAATTTATATTTTTTAGGAACAGGAACTTCTCAAGGAATCCCAGTAATTGGTAGTCATCATTCGGTTTGTCAAAGTGCAGATCAAAGGGATAAAAGACTCCGAGTTTCGATTATGATTTCTTGGGGAGAGTACGCTTTCGTAATCGATTGTGGCCCTGATTTCAGACAGCAAATGTTGGCTTCCAATTGTCAAAGAATAGACGGAATTTTATTTACTCACGAACATTCTGATCATACGGCTGGATTAGATGATATTCGCCCATTTAATTTTAGACAAGGCGATATTCCTATTTTCGCCCACCAACGGGTAATTATTAATTTAAAAAAGAGGTTTGATTATATATTCGAAACGGCGAATAAATATCCAGGAGCACCTTCGGTTCGGACTTTTGAAGTGGTCAATAATCAACCTTTTGCTATTGGAAATAAAACAGCTATTCCAATCAATGTCATGCATGGCAAACTTCAAGTTTTTGGTTACCGGATTGACGATTTTGCTTATTTGACTGATGTAAAAACGATTGAAGCGGATGAAATTAATAAATTAAAAAACCTGAAAGTTTTAGTAGTAAATGCTTTAAGGGAAGAGTCTCATCATTCTCATTTTAATTTACAAGAGGCTTTAGATTTCATCAATTTAGTTAAACCTCAAAAAGCCTATCTTACTCATATTAGCCATATTTTAGGTTTTCATGAGGAAGTGCAACAAAAACTCCCAGCAAACGTTTATTTGGCGTACGATAATTTACAAATTAACATCTAATTTCAAAAAATGAAAAAATCATTATTTCTTTATTTATTTATTCTCGGTTTGCTTTTTAATGTTTTTACCTATATGTATTTGAGTAAGCAGTTGGCTTTCGAAAAAGACAGGTTTGTTAAAATGGAGGCGAAGCTAAAAAGCAAATATGAAACTATCAATACTAAACTTACGGATGCCAATTATTTTACTTTAGAAAATAATGAAAATGCTCAAAATTATTTCAATCCTGATAACGCTACAAAAACGATTCAAATCGAAAAGTTGATTCCTGTTGTGACTGAAAGTTTGTTGGATTTGAATGCTAATCCTAAAGGGAATCCCTACATTGGACAAGATCAAATTGGCGCCAATAAATTCATTATTAATAAAGTACGAATATTGAATCACCGCTGGATTATCGCCGATTATAGTGATGGAGAATATTGGGGAGAAGTTTTGATAAAGTATTTTGTCAATGACGACGAAACGGTTTCGTTTGAAACAATACAGTCTTTGTTATATCAAGCCCCCTAACCCCGCCTCCAATGTCATTAAGTTAAGGAAAAACCTTCTCGATTTTGTCATTCCGACAAAGGAGGAATCTCATTTGTTGCTCACATAATGTGATTTCTCCCTGCGGT
>JAYVIN010000040.1:0-14407 GCA_043770135.1 Flavobacterium sp.
CTTTAGCCTCGGACTACGACCCAGTCTTTGGAAAGCTTACATGGGCGGCAGACATATGCACGCAAGTAGGGGCCACTGTCTTTGTGTCTGGGCCGCGAGGTCGCGACTATTTAGATCCCGCGGTTTTTGCCGATCGAGGGATTAAGTTGGAATGGTTCGACTATAGCGGATATCCTCAATATCCTCAGCTTTGGGGCGCTTTCGTACACGATGTCAGCGTGATCGACTTATTGTTCAATTGCGGCGCAGAAGCGGGCCGATATATGAAACACGTGCACCCGACTTACCGAACAGAGGACGGATTCCTTACGACCGTCTCAGCGGGGCTCAGCGCGTGACGGCGGTCATTCTTGCGGGGGGGACCGGGTCACGGCTCTATCCATTGAATCAGGTCGCGAGCAAGCAACTCCAACCGGTGTATGACAAGCCAATGATTTATTATCCGCTATCAACATTAATGATGGCTGGAATAAACGAAATATTAATTATTTCGACCCCTCATGATTTGCCTAATTTTATAAAATTATTAGGAGATGGTTCTAGCTTGGGGTGCAAATTTAGTTATGCCGAACAACCCATTCCAAACGGATTGGCTCAAGCATTTGTAATTGGAGAAGAGTTTATAGGCAGTGATTCAGTGGCTTTAGTTTTAGGGGATAATATTTTCTTTGGAGATAATTTACCAGAATTATTACAATCCAATGTAAACCCCAACGGTGGTGTTGTATTCGCCTATCATGTAGCAGACCCTGAGCGGTATGGTGTTGTTGAATTTAACAAAGAAAATAAAGCGCTGTCAATTGAAGAAAAACCAAAAGAACCAAAATCGAATTATGCAGTTCCAGGTTTGTATTTTTATGATAATAGTGTAGTTGAAATTGCCAAAAATATAGCTCCAAGTGCCAGAGGCGAATATGAAATTACTGATGTGAATAAGGTTTATCTCGAAAAGGGTAATTTGAAAGTAGGGATTTTAGGGCGTGGAAATGCGTGGTTAGATACGGGAACTTTTACCAGTTTAATGCAGGCAGGACAATTTGTTCAAGTGATTGAGGAACGACAAGGATTAAAAGTGGGGTGTATCGAAGAAATTGCATGGCGTCAAAATTTTATAAATGACGATCAATTAAAAAAATTAGCCGAACCTTTATTGAAATCAGGTTATGGTAGTTATTTACTACAATTATTGAAACATAAAAGAGAATAGTTTTTCTTTGTATAAGATAATTGTTAATAAAACAATATAAAACTTTAATACAGAGACTTAAATTTGGATAATTCAATTTTAATCTTTTATTTTATGTGAAATTCAAAATGAAATTTCAGGATTTAAATATTTATTTTTTTAAAAACAGTGAGATTTGAAAACAAATAAGAATAAAAAAGAAAATGTTTTTTTTTCTAGAAAAAACTTGACCTTTAAAATTAATAATCTGAATTATTTGCCACGTTGGATAATTATAGGAATTGATTGTTCGATTTTATTAATGTCTTTTATTTTCACCTATCTACTTTTTGACGGAACTGGTCTAGACTACATTATTAGGTCACATGAAACGAGTTTTCTTCTGATGTTTATGGGTGTTAATGTTTTTTTCTTTTGGTTGTTTAGAACCTATGCTGGGATTATTAGGCATTCTTCTTATATAGATGCAGTCAAAATTTTCTTTTCACAAGCAGCAGTTTTTCTTTTTTTTCTTATTATAAATTTTTCATTCGAATTAATTTATGGACAAAAAGCCTATTCCAACTCGGCACTTTTTATTAATGTTATCCTTACTTTTTGCGGTTTATTTTTGTATCGAGTTATTATAAAGCAAACATTCGATTTTTATTCATCCAAAAAGAATAACGAAAATTTAATCAAAATAATTATTTATGGAACGGATGCCAATTCAATATATGTTGCCAAAGCATTAAAATTGGAAAGCCCTTCTCGTTTTAAAATTTTAGGTTTCGTTGATAAAAATAATCAGAATGCTACAAAGCGAATGTTAGATTTACCAATATTTACACAACGAAAGCGATTACCTCTTTTAATGCGTACAGTGGGTGCCGAAGGGATAATATTGGCAGACAGGAGTTTATCAAAGCAAGAGCAGATTGTTATTGTTGATCAATGTTTGGAGTTTAATTATAAAATTTTCTCAGCTCCTTCAATTACAGATTGGGAAAACCAAAAAGAGATTTCCCGAAAAGTTAAAAAAATTCAAATTGAAGACTTGCTCGAAAGACAACCCATAGTTTTGGATGGTGAATCAATATCAAAGCAGTTGGAGTATAAAACAATATTAATTACAGGTGGAGCGGGTTCTATAGGAAGCGAAATAGTGCGACAAGTTTTAAATTTTAAACCAAAAAGGATAATAGTTTTGGATCAGGCTGAAACTCCTTTACATAATTTGAGTTTGGAGATTGAAGCTTTAAATCCTGATTTTGAAGTGTGTAAAGTCATAGGCGACATTCGGAACAAAGAAGCAATCAAAAAAGTGTTTAATGAATACATGCCCCAAATTGTTTTTCATGCCGCGGCCTATAAACATGTGCCTTTGATGGAAGATAACCCATCACAAGCCATACTTACAAATGTTGATGGAACAAAAAATTTAGCGGATTTATCTTGCGAATTCAAAGTTGAAAAATTTGTGATGATTTCTACTGACAAAGCGGTCAACCCAAGCAGTATTATGGGTGCAAGTAAGCGAATCGCTGAAATTTACGTTCAATCGCTTCAATTTAATAAAAAGTGTGTAAATACTAAATTTATTACAACCCGTTTTGGAAATGTGCTGGGTTCCAATGGCTCGGTTGTTCCGTTATTTACAAAACAAATCGCCGAAGGGGGGCCTATCACGCTAACCCATCCTGATATTATTCGGTATTTTATGACAATACCAGAAGCTTGTCAGTTAGTATTAGAGGCAGCTACTATGGGACGTGGAGGAGAAATATATATATTTGATATGGGCAATCCTGTCAAAATTATTGATTTGGCACATAAAATGATTAAGCTAGCGGGTTTTGTTCCGGGAAAAGAAATAAAGATACAAATTACTGGATTAAGGCCTGGCGAAAAATTATACGAAGAGTTGCTTAATCATACTTCAAAAACGTTGAATACACATCATCCTAAGATTATGATTGAACAAGTTCTTGAGCATGGCTACGAATCTATTCATTATGAAATAGATGAACTCATTGGAATGTCCCGCTTTTTTGAAAGTGATGATATTGTAACTAAAATGAAAAAAATTGTTCCCGAATTCAAAAGTATGAATTCCCAGTTCGAGATTTTAGATAGATAAATTATTATCTAAATAAATTTAGATAATTTCATAAGATTTTGTCTTAACTGACTCAAAATTCACTTTTTTTTTCCAAAAAATAAATTATTTTGCTTTTCAAAAAAACCTCTAAATTCAATTTTTTAAAAAAAAAATATTTTTTTTTAAAATTTTAATCAAAATGGATTGGCTATATTTGCTGTCTTAAAATCAAAAATTAAATGATGCACTTTGTTTTAATTAGAAAAGTTTTTCTTCTAGTATTAATTTCTATTTCTCTATTTTCTTGCGTGTCCAAAAAGAATGTGATTTATTATCAAAATATAGCAAATAATAATAATAAACAGTTAACGAATTCGTACGAAATTAAAATTCAACCAGATGATTTGTTGATGATTAATGTAACTTGTGATGATCCTGAAATCTCTAGGCCATTTAATATAAACAACAATATAAATAATAATCAGCAAAGTCAGGGAGGAAATCAAAACCAACAAAACGGTTCTACTTATTTGGTTGATGTCAATGGATTTATCAATCTTCCAGTTTTAGGTAATTTAAAAATTGGGGGATTACTTCGTACAGAATTAATGAAAATGCTTACTGAAAAAGTGTCTCAATACATAAAAAACCCACTAATTATTGTTACAATTAAAAACTATAAAGTGTCTGTAGAAGGCGAAGTTGGTGCTCCAGGTATTATTTCTTTCGATACTGAGCGGTTCACATTGGTGGATGCTTTAATTAAAGCTGGGCATTTAAAAAATCAAGCCAAAAGAAATAATATTTTAGTAATTAGACAAACAGATGGAATTGTAACTTACACTAGAGTCGATATTACCAAGACCGATTTTATAAATTCTCCTTTTTATTATTTAAGGCAGAATGATATGGTTTATGTTGAGCCTACTCGATTGGCAATTCAAGGATATGCTAGGGGACGTGCAATATCTTTAGTATATTCATTATTGGGAGGTATAATTACCTACTATGTTCTTACTAGTGCTATTAAATAAAAATTTTATGGAAAATACTTTTTTAAATGAAAATCCGAAACAAGATTTTAATATAAAAGCACTTTTAAATTACTGTCTAGTACAGTGGAAGTGGTTTTTATTAAGTGTTTTTATTTGTTTATCGATTGCTTTTATTTACATAAGGTATTATACTGCACCTAGTTTTGTTGCTTCTACAACAATAACGTTAAAGGATGATAATGGATCAATAAATCCTGAATTAAGTACTTTAGCTGATATTGGTTTGTTTGGAAAATTAAAAAATAAAACAGGTACTGAAATTCAAGTTCTTAAATCAAGAACATTATCTGAAAAAGCAGTAAATGAATTGAACTTGAATGTGGCCTTATTGGTCAAAGGTAAAATTCTTGATACAGAATTGTTTCAAAATGCACCAATTATTGTCAATTTTAGTAACAAAAAAAAATCTTTCAACAATGCAAATTTTGAATTAAAATTTTCAGAATTATCTCGTGAAACTTTTACTTTAAATACTGAATTGAATGATTTAGGTTCTGATATTTTATTGATTAAAAAAAGTAAATTTAAATATGGAGAGTTAATAAAAACAAAACATGGTTATTTAAGTATCAATAAATCATTAGAACGTCAAAATTTTTATCGTAGAGAAAAAAGAAAAATATCCATTGTTGTTACTCCTTTGGATGAAGTAGTAACTAGTTTTAAAAGTCGAATTAAAATTGCTCCCTTAGCAACTGTAACTGGTTTTATTAGTATTTCTATTGTAGATCCTAGTATTGCTAAAGCAGAAATTTTCTTAAATAAATATATTGAAATTTATAATGAAGATGCTATTGCTCAAAAGAATTTGATTATAGAAAAATCTTCCGATTTTATTTCAAAACGTCTTAAATTAGTAACAGAAGAACTCGACGGTGTTGAGCAAAATGTTGAGAGTTTTAAGAGGTCAAATAATATATTAAACGTCGAGTCAGAATCGTCTCGATTGACTCAAGAATCTAATGAATATGAAAGAAAATTAGATGAAGTAGATGTACAGTTAGAATTGATTCCGTCCGTTGTTGATTTTATTAAAAAGAGTACATATGTAGATTTATTGCCCAGTAATCTTATTTCAGGACAAAGTGATGTTTCAAGTTTTATTAATTCGTACAATCAATTAGTAAACGATAGAAATAGACTTTTAAAGTCTGCAACAGCAACGAATCCAGCAGTTATTAAATTAGAACAACAAATAAATACAGTTAAGCAAAATTTGACTTTTAGTTTGAATCGTTTTCAGACGAGTTTAAGAAACCAAAAATCAAGCTTAAGGGTAGATGACCAAAACTTAGATGAAAAAATAATTAAGATTCCTGTAATGGAACGACAATTTAAAGTAATCTCAAGACAGCAAAAAGTAAAAGAAGGTCTTTATTTATATTTATTACAAAAGAGAGAAGAGACTGCGGTGTATCTATCGGCTACTATATCTAATGCAAGAATAATTGACAAACCGAAGTCCTTACCAGTTCCTGTATCTCCAAACAAAGACACTATTTATTTAGGAGCTCTTCTATTAGGCTTATTGTTTCCACTTTCTGTATTTTACCTCATTAATTTATTAGATAATAAAATTAAAAATCGTTTCGATATTCAAGAAAAAACAAAAATACCTTTTGTAGGTGATTTACCAAAATCGGATGCGCCTAACGAAATAATGAAATCAGAGAGTAGATCTAGCTCCGCAGAAGCATTGAGAATTATTAGTACAAATTTACAATTTATGGTGAGTAATGTTGTTGAGGGTCAAGCCAAAACAATATTTTTGACTTCTACATTTCCAAAAGAAGGTAAAACATTCGTGTCTTTGAATCTTGCTGCAACATTTGCATTAACAGGTAAAAAAGTATTGTTGATGAGTATGGACATTAGAAATCCAAAATTAGAAGAATATGTAATCCTTCCTGATGATAGAGGAGTTACTAATTATTTATCTTCTAAAGATTTAAAAATTGAGGATTTAATTGTTAAACAAGAAGGTTTTACAAATTTTGATATATTGCCTCCTGGGGTAATACCACCCAACCCAGCTGAATTGTTGATGGGTGATAAAGTGGGAAACCTTTTCAAAGATTTAAAATCAAAGTATGATTATATTATTGTGGATACCTCGCCAGTAAGCTTAGTAACAGATACATTATTACTTGCTAAGTATGCCGATTGTTTTGTTTATTTAGTGAGAGCCAATTTCCTCGAAAAGGGAATGTTGCACATACCTAATACACTTTATGTCGAAAAAAAATTACCTAATATGTGTATACTTCTTAATGACACTAATCCTTCAAAAGGCAGCTATGGGTATTATGGGTATTATGGCTATGGCTATGGCTACGGAAATTTACCAGAAAAAAAGCCGTGGTTTAAAAGTCTATTTAAAATCTAATGGGCTATTTTAAATAATAGATACAATTATTAGTCGAATACAGATAAATTAAACAGCCCCAAAAACATTTTGGTGCTTTTTTTAGTTTTTTCTGGGGTGAAAAGTGTTCATTACCTGAGTCAAATACGTTCTGTCCAAATGAACATAAATTTCGGTTGTGGTTATAGATTCGTGACCTAGCATGAGTTGAATTGAACGTAAGTCCGCACCATTCTCTAGAAGATGAGTCGCAAAAGAATGTCTCAAAGTATGCGGACTGATTCTTTTGTTCAAATTTATTTTGAGGGCTAAATCCTTAATTATTGTAAAAAGCATGGCTCTAGAGAGTTGTCTTCCTCTTCTGTTCAGAAATAAAGTATCTTCAAATCCTTTTTTAACATCAGCTTTATTCCGAATCGTTTCTTTATAGAAAAGAATATATTTTTGAGTTAAGTTGCCTATCGGAACAAATCGTTCCTTGTTTCCCTTTCCTGTGATTTTAACAAAACTTTCTTCAAAAAATAAATCTGATATTTTTAAGGCAACTAATTCGGATACTCGAAGACCGCATCCGTATAGTGTTTCTAGCATTGCTCTGTTTCGTTCGCCTTCGTTCGTACTTAAATCAATAGCCGAAATTAAAGCATCAATTTCGCCAAGCGATAAGGTGTCTGGAAGTTTTCTACCCATTTTTGGCGTTTCTATCAACTCCATTGGATTGTCGGAGCGATAATCTTCGAAAATTAGATAGCTAAAAAAACTCTTCAATCCTGATATAATTCGGGCTTGAGATCGAGGATTTACTTCTTTTGAGACCGCATAAATAAACTGCTGAATGACTTCTTCGCTAATTAGTAACGGCGAAACAACAATACTATTTTCAGAAAGAAATAAACACAATCGCTCCAAATCAAAAGAATAATTATCCACAGTATTTTTAGATAATCCTCTCTCTATTTTTAAATAAGATTGATAACTTTTGATATAGGAATTCCAGCTCATGTCACAAAGTAAAGCTATTTTTTGGGTATAAAAAAAGCCATCTGTTTAGGATGGCTTTTTGGGTTTAATAATCTTAACTTAAAACTTATACACTAAACCTAAATTTATATTATAAAAATAAATTATATTAGTAGACAAAAAATGCTGCTTATTAACAGTTGTTAGTATTCTTATTAACATTTTATCAAACATGATAATTCTTAGTTTTATTTACAAAAAAATAATGAAAATTTGTTAATTTAATAATGATTGTAATTCAATTGACTAAACGCGTCAGAAAAAGATAAGCGTAACTCAAATAAAAATAAAAATAATTCGTTCCTAAAATAGTATTCGTAAATTAAATAACTCAAAAGATGAAAAAAACAATTTTAAGTATCGCTTTATTTTCTATTACAACTTTTGTTGTTCAAGCGCAGTCGGTTAAATTTGGTGTCAAAGCTGGATTAAATTATGCCAATGAAATTGGAACAAATATTTCTATTGATTCTAAAGATTACAATACCGAAGCTATAACTAGCTACCATGCTGGTTTAGTTGCAGAGATTGGGCTTTTTAAAGGACTTAGCTTTCAACCCGAATTGTTATATTCGACACAGGGCGCAACTTATAAAAATGTATCACAGGAGATAAAAAATGAATTAGGGTACATTTCTATTCCTGCTGTTTTAAAAATCGATTTAAACAAGACCTTTAGCTTAGAATTAGGTCCACAAGCATCCTTTTTATTAAGCGAAAAAAACAATTTTGACGCTAAAGATTCCAATACATTTGACTTTGCAGCAGTTGGTGGTTTGGGTTTGAAAATAACTAAAAGTCTTTTTCTACAGGCTCGATATGTTTTGGGTTTAACCGAAATGTCGAAAGATGCACAAACTAAGAATTCGGTAGTGCAAGTTTCGGCGGGTATTTTGTTTTAATTGCTCGCCACTTTACCCCAAGCATTAAAAACAAGACACAAAAAAAAGCCGTCTCGATCTATCGAAACGGCTTTTTAGTATTTGGTACTAAATTAAAATTATACAGCTGATTTAACAGTTTTGATAATTCTAGCAGCAATTTTATATGGATCACCGTTTGAAGCTGGTCTTCTGTCTTCTAACCATCCTTTGTATCCTTTTTGAACTGCGATTAATGGAATACGGATAGAACATCCTCTATCTGATACTCCCCAAGAGAAATCGTTGATAGAAGCCGTTTCATGCTTACCAGTTAAACGTTGTTCGTTATAGGCTCCATAAACAGCAATGTGTTCAGCAGTTACCGGACGGAAAGCTTCGCAAATTTTTGCATAAACTTCTTTGTCTCCACAAGTTCTTAATATTTCGTTAGAGAAGTTAGCATGCATTCCTGAACCATTCCAATCCGTATCTCCTAATGGTTTAGGGTGGTACTCGATATAATATCCGTATTTTTCAGTCAAACGATCTAATAAGTATCTTGCAACCCAAATTTCGTCACCTGCTTTTTTAGCTCCTTTTGCAAACAATTGGAATTCCCATTGTCCACAAGCTACTTCTTGGTTGATTCCTTCAAAGTTAAGTCCAGCTTCGATACATAAATCTGCATGCTCTTCGACTAAATCTCTTCCGTGTGTGTTTTTACCACCTACTGAGCAGTAGTACATTCCTTGTGGTGCAGGATATCCTCCAATAGGGAATCCTAAAGGTAATAAAGTTTGAGTATCCATAATGAAATATTCTTGTTCAAAACCAAACCAGAAATCACCATCATCATCAATAGTTGCTCTACCATTTGAAACGTGTGGAGTTCCATCAGCATTCATAACTTCAGTCATTACTAAATATCCGTTGATACGTGTTGGATCTGGGTAGATAGCTACAGGTACTAACATACAGTCAGAAGAACCTCCTTCTGCTTGTCTTGTAGAAGAACCATCAAATGACCAATTTCCAATTTCTTCTATCGTTCCTTTGAAATTTTCGTGCTCTTCAACTTTAGTTTTACTTCTTAGATTTTGTGTTGGTTCGTAACCATCTAACCAAAGATATTCTAATTTAATTTTAGCCATAACAATATAAATTTAATGATTTTTAAATACGTGCAAATATAATTTAAAAGTTTGTTGAGGTAAAATATTGAATGCTAAAATCTGTTTTGCAATGTCATTTTTGTGAATACCTTATTTTCAAGGGGGCTAAATTTTCAATAAGTTATTTTTTTCATATAAAAAACAATAATTTCTTTTTAATAAAATATAAAGGCTACGTTAATTTAAGTGTTTTATCACCATTTATGTGATTCTATAATTCTACACATATTTCATAAATATCAAAACCTAAAACTAAAATCCAATTAGTATCTTTGCCAAAAATCTATCTACAAAAGCAATACTACAATATTTTAATTAATGAGTTCAGATTCTAGCAAACGTTACGCACAAAGAGGAGTTTCAGCATCTAAAGAAGATGTACACAACGCCATAAAAAACATTGACAAAGGTTTATATCCGCAAGCTTTTTGCAAAATTGTACCGGATTATTTGACCAATGATGACGAGTATTGTCTTATCATGCATGCCGACGGTGCGGGAACTAAATCGTCTTTGGCTTATATGTATTGGAAAGAAACAGGCGATATTTCAGTGTGGAAAGGCATTGCGCAAGACGCTTTGATTATGAATATTGACGATTTATTGTGTGTAGGAGCTACAGATAATATTTTGCTTTCTTCTACCATAGGACGCAATAAAAATCTTATTCCTGCCGAAGTAATTTCAGCTATTATCAATGGTACTGAAGAATTGATAAAAGAATTGAATTCTTTTGGAGTTAGCATTCATTCTACCGGTGGCGAAACTGCCGATGTGGGTGATATTGTTCGGACTATCATAGTAGATTCGACGGTTACGGCTCGAATGAAACGTTCAAAAGTAATAAACAACGCAAATATAAAAGCGGGAGATGTTATTGTAGGATTAGAATCTTTTGGCCAAGCCACTTACGAAAAAAGCTACAACGGCGGCATGGGCAGCAACGGATTAACATCGGCTCGTCATGATGTTTTCGGAAAGTATTTGGCAACCAAATATCCTGAAAGTTATGATGCTGCAGTTCCCGAAGATTTGATTTATTCAGGTCAGGTAAAATTAACCGATGCTGTTGAAAATTCCCCAATCGATGCGGGGCAATTAGTACTTTCTCCAACCCGAACGTATGCGCCAATTATCAAGAAAATTTTAGATAAATACGATTCTCAACAAATCCACGGAATGGTGCACTGTAGCGGAGGAGCTCAAACAAAAATTTTACATTTTCTTCCTGCCAATGGTCAAGATGCAGCAAATTTACACATCATAAAAGATAATTTATTTCCAATTCCGCCATTGTTCAAATTGATTCAAGAGCAATCAAAAACAGATTGGAAAGAAATGTATCAAGTCTTTAACTGCGGACATCGAATGGAAATTTATGTTCCCGAAGCCGTAGCTCAAGATATTATTAGCATCTCAAAATCGTTTCATGTTGATGCAAGAATCGTAGGTAGAGTAGAAGCTTCAGAGGTTAATAAACTAACAATTACCAGTGAATATGGTACTTTCGAGTATTAAAAATTGTTTAAAAGTTTATAGGTTTAAAAGTTTAATCGTTGATTGCTAAACTTTAAACTCTTAAACTTTAAACCCTTAAACTTTTCCCTAATGTACGAACTCCTTTTTTGGCAATATCAAGACGGAATCTATCTCAATCATCATTTGGTATACGAATCCTTAGTCGAACAGCAAGAAGTCGAAGGTCTGGAAACGCTTCCTGTTCAAGTGATACTAAACCGAATAAATTCGGTGTTCTCCAATTGGGAAAAAGTAGATGGAAGTAGTTGGAAAAACACCAATGGCAAAGGGGCAATTCATATCAAAACAACCCCTCAAAGCATACAAATTGATTGCTACGGTACCGAAGGCAAAACGATGAATCTTCTCGCTGATACTTTAGAAGAATTCAAATGTCCGCTCTACGACCCACAAGTCCCGGTGCGCTATGACGAAATAAACGAATAGGATTTTTAAATTTAAACTATGGGAACATTCGTAATCAGCAAACGATTTGACGATCGATACAAATTTGTATTTACTTCTAGAAAAGGAAAAACTATTTTTACCAGTGCTTCTTTCGAGCTCAAAATGGATTGTGAAACAATTATTGAACAAATAAAATCTGCTATAGAAAATTACACCTATGTAAAATCTAAGGCAGCTAACGGAAAGTACTTTTTTAAAATGATGCTTGAAGAAACTTTAGTAGCCACCAGCCGAAAATATACCACGCCATTATTACTTCAAAAAGGCATTGATGAAATTATGCAATATGCTTCAAAATCAGAGGTGTTGGATTTTTCTATGAATGATTTTGAGTTTGTTGATTTTGATTAAAATACAACGCTTGTACTAGCGAAAAGAGTATCGGGTCATCCTTTTTATGAGCCATATATTTTACTATACTCCAAAATAATACCGTCAATCTTTTAATTTACTCCAAACCGATCCAATCAATCAATAGTTCGAAGTCTTCTTCTTGTTTGTTGGAAATTAAAAAACTCAATTGTTCTATGTTTTCAAAATTGAAATTAGGACTGTTCAATTTGCGTCCTCGAAACTGAGGGTAAAATTCACTGATTTCTAACTTAAGGTTTTGCCATTCTCCTGAAGTGGCAAATGAATGTACGTAGGACTCAGACTGCGAAGTCTTACCCTTCAAACGAAATTCATAACGCTTGCCATCTCCTTTAACACGCAATACAATAAACTTTTTTTCTTCTGCTAGTTTTATCTTTGAGTTCAATTGTATAGAGGAAAAACCTCCGTTGTTTGCCAATGAAACGTGACCTGAAAATTGCCCATGTCCGACATCGGTCATCTTCAAGGAAGAGTTAGATATTCCGCCCATAACATCATCGTTGACTATTCGCCATTCCTTGATGTTTGTTTGATTTGAGAAAGTGTAAATCTGCTTCATACTTGATTTTGTGAATAAACTGAGTGTAAATAAAAGTAAGACGTATTTCATTATTTTTGATTTTTTAAAACTCTTAGCGCGTAAACCTATTTTAGGAAAAGACAAAACCTAAATTTTCGGTTAATGACTAATTTACAAGTACAAAACAGTCTTTAAATGAAACCTGAACCCGCCATATTGCCAAACGGCGGTTGACCGAACGTAAAAATTTACCATAAATAATTTGTTAAATTGTCAATTTCTTCAACTCCACCATATAAGGCTTTTTTAATCATTTCTTTTTTTGCAACATCTATAATGTCTAAAAATAGTTTTAATCCTTTCTTTTTAACTTTTGAAAAGATTATGGACATTTTTCTGATAATTACTTTTTTGGTTAAATTTTGTAAATTGTTTTTTAATTCAACCGTCTCAGAGATTAATTTTTCGATTTCTTCGTCTTCTGTATTGTTTTTCTGCAATTCAGTTTCTACATATTCTAATAATTTATATATAAAAACCTGCTTATTATGTTCAAACGGATTTATTTCTGCATCTTCATCTACAATTTCGAAATCTGTATAAAATTCTTCTTCGTACTTTTTTGTAAAATAATCAGTTTCTGTAAAAGTTACGTCATTATATTCTTTAACAATTCTCAACCAATTTTGGAAAAAAGAAATTACAGAATCGTATTCGTCATTACTCGCAAAAGGCTTTAGAGATGAATCATTTTCTGGAGCAAACTGAAAGTTGAAAAGTGACACAAAGTTCCTATTCTGATTTGGATTATAAATTCTAAAATAAAATCTTTCGTCTAATTTGTCAATTATTTGTATAAAATATTCTTGACTTTCATTACTCTCAATAAAATTTTCATTTTTAACAACTTCTAATTTTATACAGTTTATAAGTTTCTGAATATCTTTCGATAATTTTAATGGATAATCTCTTTTATTCATATTTTTATCTCGGTTTTTTATTTATGTCGCCAAACGTTTCCTTGTTAAAGCTCATGGCGGCTTATGGAAATCTTTTTTTCCATAACCGACCAAGCGAAGTTATGAAAAGTAAACGAACAATATACCGAAAAACTAGCCATAAGTTTTAGCAAGTGTTATAGCTGGTTTTTTCTTTTTTTGTTACGAGAGCAAACAAGTTGATTCGATTCCAATTTTCTACAAACATTTATCAACATTTATTTCTCCATTTACTGGCAACTTTCTTTTGGAAACGGAAACTTGCTTTTAAGATTCTAAAAAACTTTTTTGCGTTTCGCTTTCAGACAAGTTGCTCAAAGTGGAGCGAAAGCGAGTTAGTATTTCTTGAGTTTACAAACACATATTTTTCAATTTTGCCTTTGAGCTCTACGATAAATTTTACTCAATAAAGCATAAACAATTATAGCCAAAAGAATTGAACTAATTTTGACATGTTTATTTGTTATGAGTCTTATTCCTGCTGATAAAAAACCTCCAAAAAACAAACAAATTAGAATTCTTTTCCACGGTTTATCTATTAAATTCATTTTTAAAATTTTGTTTATTTTTTTGATAAATTAGTTTTCGCAAATATTCAATTTCACTTCCGGATTTCCGTTCTCCAAAATCAGCTATAACGTTTCCTTGCTAGAGCTTGTGGCGGCTTATGGAAAGTTTTATTTCCATTGCCGACCGAGCGAAGTTAGGAAAAAGAAACGAACAATTTACCGAAAAACTAGCCATGAGTTTTAGCAAGTGTTATGAGGAGTTCTACCGAAGGCACGAG
>JAYVIN010000041.1:0-4818 GCA_043770135.1 Flavobacterium sp.
GTACCAAGATACGAACCACTCTCAATATTTGATTGTTCGTGCATTGTCTGATAAATTTCAGAATATTTGTGTGGTGGGTGATGATGCGCAAAGTATTTATGCGTTTCGTGGTGCGAATATCAATAATATTTTGAATTTCCAAAAGGATTATGAAGGCGTGAAAACCTTTCGATTGGAACAAAATTACCGTTCTACCAAAAATATTGTCGAAGCGGCCAATTCGATTATCGAAAAAAATAAAACCAAACTCGACAAAATTGTTTGGACTGCCAATACCGATGGAGCCAAAATAAAAGTACATCGCAGTCTTACCGATGCTGAAGAAGGGCGTTTTGTGGCGAGTACGATTTTCGAACAGAAGATGCAAAACCAAATGATGAATGGTCAATTTGCAATTTTGTACCGTACTAATGCGCAATCGCGTGCTATGGAAGATGCGCTACGAAAACGTGATATTCCGTACCGAATTTACGGTGGTTTGTCTTTTTACCAAAGAAAAGAAATTAAGGATGTTTTGTGTTATTTGCGATTGGTCATCAATCCAAAAGATGAAGAAGCGTTGATACGCGTGATTAATTACCCAGCACGAGGAATAGGGGATACAACGGTCGAAAAACTAACTGTTGCCGCTAATCATTACAAGCGTTCTGTATTTGAAGTCATGCAGAATATTGACAAAATCGACTTGAAATTAAATTCGGGAACCAAGCAAAAATTGGAGGATTTTGTAACTATGATTCAGAGTTTTCAAGTAATCAACGAAAATCAAGATGCTTTTTATATTACCGATCATGTTGCCAAAAAAACGGGATTGGTTCAGGAATTAAAGAAAGATGCCACTCCAGAAGGAATGGCAAAAATTCAGAATATTGAAGAATTATTAAACGGTATCAAAGATTTTACCGAAGGGCAAAGAGAGATTGATGGAGCTCGTGGTGCGTTGTCCGAGTTTATGGAAGATGTGGCTCTAGCAACCGATTTAGACAAAGACACATCTGATGAAGATCGAGTGGCTTTGATGACGATACATTTGGCCAAAGGATTAGAGTTTCCAAACGTTTTTGTGGTCGGAATGGAAGAAGATTTATTTCCGAGTGCTATGTCTATGAGTACCCGAAGCGAACTAGAAGAAGAACGCCGTTTGTTTTATGTCGCTTTAACCAGAGCGGAACATCAAGCGTATTTAACGTATGCTCAATCCCGATACCGTTGGGGAAAATTGACGGATAGTGAGCCCTCTCGTTTTATTGAAGAAATTGACGGACAATATTTAGAATATCTCACAGCCGAGGAAACGAATTACCGCTATAAACCGATGATTGACAGCGATATTTTTGGCGATATTGACAAGTCGAAATTGCGATTGGCAAAACCTATTGCAGGAATCCCCCCAGCCCCCGAAGGGGGAGCAAGAACAGACCTAAATATTCGTAAATTGAAACCCGTTTCTAGTAATAACAGTTCAACAGGAGCTAATTTATTTGATAATAAGTTAGTCGCAGGAAATATAGTAATGCACGAGCGTTTTGGAAAAGGCGAAGTCTTGAACCTTGAAGGTGCGGGAGCCGACAAAAAAGCCGAAATCAAATTCGAAGTGGGCGGAATTAAAAAGTTGCTTTTAAGATTTGCAAAATTGGATGTGATTGGGTAAGAATTTGTTTCAAGTTTAAGGTTTAAAGTTTTCGTATAGAACAACTTTAAACTTTAAACATTTTTAAACTTTAAACTAATAAATGGCACAATTCATAAAAATATACGAAGATAAACCCAGCGAAGCGGCTATTGCCAAAGTTGTTAAGGTTCTAAAAGACGGTGGTTTGGTCATTTATCCAACAGATACCGTCTATGGTTTGGGTTGTGACATTACCAATACCAAAGCTTTGGAACGCATAGCTAAAATAAAAGGAGTGAAATTGGAGAAAGCCAATTTTTCTTTCATTTGTCACGATTTAAGCCATCTTTCAGATTATGTGAAGCAAATAGACACTGCCACTTTCAAGATTTTGAAAAGAGCTTTGCCAGGGCCCTACACTTTTATTTTACCAGGAAATAACAATCTCCCAAAGGAATTCAAAAAGAAAACTACGGTCGGAATTCGGATTCCAGATAATGCGATTGCGTTGGAAATTGTTCGTCAATTGGGCAACCCAATAGTTTCTACCTCAATTCGTGATGAAGATGAAGTTATTGAATACACCACTGATCCAGAACTTATATTTGAGAAATGGCAAAATATTGTTGATATGGTTATTGATGGCGGCTATGGAGACAATATAGGTTCTACAATTATTGATTTGTCTGAGCATCAACCTTTAGTAGTAAGAGAAGGTAAGGGGAGTTTGGATATACTTTAGAAAGTGTTCAGTGGTCAGTCGTTAATATTCAGTTATTGTAGATTAAATAATAATTACCATTCACTACCTAATTTTTACCATTCACTATTTTTATTTTTCAAACAATTACAAATCGCTGCATCTTTGAAATGAATTTATAAAAAACACCAATATGAAATCATTTCAAAAGTTTTGTTTGCTTACTATCGCCTTATTTGTTGCTGTTGGAGTCTTTGTTTTATCTGCTGGAAAGCCTTTTTTTGACAGATTCACTCTAGATGTTTATGGATTTTTAGCTATTATGCAATTTATTTTTCCTGCGCTCATCTATGTATATGTTTATGAAAAAATATTAATTAAAAATAATATCGACGTCAATAAACCTCAAGATATTGACAAATATGCTGTTAGTAGTTATCTACTAAATTTTATCTTTTCATTTACTTTTAGTTTGTTAATGATTTATCTTGCAACTGAAAAAGTGGAATTTGAAGACGCATTTGTAACTGCTACTGCTTTAAATAATTTTATTTTTATTTCGATGGCTATAAACATACATAATCGATTTGATTCAATTCCTGTTTTTAGATTGAATGAAAAACCTATTAATTATTTAAAATTATTCGTTTTTTCAACTATAGGGGTTTGTGTATTACTATTATTTATTTTTGCCCTTGTCACATTGCAGTTTGACAAGAAGCTTGAAGTTAATTCAATACAATTTATAATTGATTGTATTTTTTACTCAATTATGTCTGTTAGTTTAGCCTTTTTTATATCGCTTGGACTTAATAAAATAGCTCTTTTTAGAAAAAGTATTGTGTTTCCAATTCTAGTTACAACTTTAGGAACATTTCTGATAATTAAACTTATTGGTTATCCTCAAAGCTATTTTAGAGTTATAATTAGTGAATATGTACTTGAAATGATTACTTTCTTTTCTTGTTTTATGATGGTAATTTATCCAATTGCTCGTTCAAAACGCAACTTCAAAATCAATAAATTAACTTCTGATTTTTCCAAAAAAGAAGCTGAATATTTGCAATTGAAACAGCAAGTCAATCCTCATTTTTTATTCAATAATTTGAACACTTTGATTTCTTTTATCGAAATAGATCCAAAAAAAGCAATTGATTTTGGGCATCATTTATCGAATACCTATCGCCATTATCTCAAAAATAAGAACGATGATTTTGTTTCACTCAAAGAGGAATTGGAATTTATAAAAGAATATCTCGAAATTTATAAAGCCAAATTTGAAAATAGCTTTTCGTTCGAAATTAGTGTCTTGCCTAAAGAAAACGAATATATTGTTTGCCTTTCGTTGCAGGAAATTGTTGATAATGTTTTTAAGCACAACACGATGGACGAAAATAATCCTTTGAAAATAAGGATATCTAGTATAGACAATAAATTGATTATTGAAAATACCGTTTCAAATAAAGACAACAATCAATCAAACGGACTAGGTTTAGAAAACATCAATAAACGCTATAAAATATTGACCAATAAAGAAATTCAGATTGTAAATCAAACCGACATTTACCAAGTAATTCTTCCCATTTTAGAACTCGAAGCCTAATGACAGCAATAATTATAGAGGATGAAATTCCTGGAGCAAAACGACTCGAAAAGCTATTGACTGAGAAAAAATTCACTGTTTTAACTATTCTGACTTCGGTTGAAAACTCGTTGAAATGGCTGGAATCGAATCATCATCCCGATTTGGTTTTTATGGATATTAAACTCAGAGACGGCAATTGTTTTCGAATATTGGATAAAATTCAAATTAATTCCAAGATAGTTTTTACCACTGCTTTTGATGAATTTGCGCTAAAAGCATTCAATTATAATGCTATTGATTATCTTTTGAAACCTATTGATGAGCGCAAGTTGGATAAAATGATTTCGAAATATGCTACTTTTCAGACTGGTTTTCAAAATGGATTGAGTTGGAAAGCATTGGAAGAAAATATAGAAAATAAATTTAAAAATTCCTTTTTGGTTGCTGCAGGAAATGGGATAAAAAAAATAGAAACTGAGGAAATCATTTGCTTTTTTAGCGATGCTAATTCCTCATTTATTTTAACGAATGAAAACAGGCAATTTGTGATTAACAGTTCCTTGGATAGTTTAGAGTTGCAACTTCATCCGAATTTCTTTTTTAGAATCAGCAGGAAGCACATTATGAACAAAAAGTATATATCAGGTTGGAGTAACGATGGACAAATTATGCTTGTAATTCCTGAGGCAAAAGATCTTGAATTTATAGTCAGTCGCTTAAGAACGAAGTCTTTTTTAGAATGGTATAAAAAGGAATAGAATTTCAAATAAGCGGATAAACGAATAAAAAAATCTATTTCATGTTTAATTGTAAAGCAAAACAAACATTTTCCTCTTTTGTAACACTAAATATCAAACTAGAGTCATTTTTGTTTTCGTTTATAATTACTTTATCATGTTGAAATAATTCCTTTAGAAAATT
>JAYVIN010000042.1:0-14342 GCA_043770135.1 Flavobacterium sp.
ACCACGAATAGCGTTGGCAGCTCGTTTTTGCATTTCAGGGTTCGAACGTTGTACTGCATTTAATTCAATACCAGAACTCATCGCTCCAGTATCGGCAGAGGAAACCGCAGCGCCACCCATTCCGATTCTATAATTTTCGCCACCAAGAATCACGATTTTATCCCCTTCTTGTGGTTTATGTTTTATGGCTTGATCCAGTTTACCGTAACCAATGCCACCCGCTTGCATAATTACTTTATCGTAACCTAATTTTCTAGGTTTTAATTCTCCCCCTTCGGGGGAGTTAGAGGGGGATTCTTCATGTTCGAAAGTCAAAACCGATCCCGTAATCAATGGTTGTCCAAATTTATTTCCAAAATCAGACGCTCCATTCGAAGCTTTTATCAAAATATCTATTGGCGTTTGGTAAAGCCATTTTCGTTCATCAAATCCTAATTTGTTTTTTTGTAAACGCGAATACGAAGTCATATAAACCGCTGTTCCTGCAATTGGCAACGAACCTTGTCCACCTGCTAATCTATCTCTGATTTCTCCTCCTGAACCTGTTGCAGCGCCATTGAAAGGCTCCACTGTCGTTGGGAAATTATGCGTTTCTGCTTTTAAGGAAATAACCGAATCGAACTCTTTGATTTCGTAAAAATCAGCTTTATCGGCAGTTTTGGGTGCAAATTGTTGCACTCTCGGGCCTTTTACAAAAGCTACATTGTCTTTGTATGCCGAAACAATATCATTCGGATTTTCCTGTGATGTTTTTTTGATTAATTTAAAAAGAGAAGTTTCTTTTTCGACACCATCAATGACAAAAGTGCCGTTGAAAATCTTGTGTCGACAGTGTTCTGAATTGGCTTGTGAGAAAGCGAAAATCTCAGAATCGGTTAGTTTTCGACCTAATTTAGTCGATAGATTATCCAGATATTCTACTTCGTCTGGACTTAAAGCTAAGCCTTCTGTTTTGTTATAAGTGGCAATATCATCAATTTCTAAAATAGGTTCCGGTTTTATATTGATGGTAAAAACATCCTGATTTAATTCATAATATTTTTGCGAAAGCATCGGATCGAAATCGGTAAAATTTTCGGTAACTCTATAAAATTCTTCAATTCGAATGATTCCTAAAATGCCCATATTTTGGGTAATCTCGACTGCATTGGTACTCCAAGGCGTAATCATAGTGGCGCGTGGACCAACAAAAAAATCCGACAATACGGATTTTTCTATTTTATTAGAATCTGCAAAAAGCCAGTTGAGTTTTGAAATATCTTCGGTCAATATTTCGTTTGGGGTTAAGACTGCAAATACTGTTTTGCTTTGGTTTTCAAAGAAATGTATCATCGTAATTGGGTACTTTATTTGTTTTTGCAAATTTAGTTTAAAAAGTTAGCAAGTACAAAAAATACAATGATAAAGAATCTATTTTTTCACAGGAAAATCCTTGTTTTGATAAGCTCCTAGATCAGGTGGTGAAGTTCTGGTTTTTCCTATGATATCTGAAGGGATTGTATAACTTGAACTCCCTTTTTCGAAAGCCGAGGATGTTTTATCAATATTAAATTTATTTTGGTCAATATTGAAAAATTTAGGGTCTTTATTGAGGATGATGTTGTTATAATGCGTTGGGTCAGTAGTAAATTGATATTCAGGATGATTGGTCAATGAATTCGAAGTGTTATTGAACTTGATAAGACAGTTATTGAATTGATATTGAAATACAGCACCAGTTTGTTTATCCACAGACAATTCATTAGAATAAGAACCATAAATAATACAATTATTAAATAAAGCCCCAGTTAAATTTTTTACCTCTGGTTCGGCACCAACATAGTAATTGTTAATCAAAACCGCAACTTGAGTTGAGCTATTCCAATTGTTATTGAAAGTACAGTGTGTGAATTTATAATCTCCACCATAAGTACAGGCTAAACTGGCTTTTCCAGCATTGTTAACAACTATGTTTTCTACATTTATTCTGGCAGTTTGTCCCAAAATACCATAGTTAGAGCAATTGTATATTTGGGTGTTTTTTATCTGAACGGTGCTTCCATCGTTATTTTGAATTAATAATCCGATGGTGGCATTTTTAATAGTTAAGTTGTTGATTGTATTGTTGGTACTGCCGTTGGTAAGCCAAATAGCTCCCCACTGTCCTGGAATATCTGAATATTCGGGTTCTAATCGATCGCCCTCAAAAACAACTTCATTTTCCATTGCTTTGGTTATAGAAACGGTTCCATTAACATTTATAGTACCGTTTTCTGGAATAATGAGTCCTGAATCGGCATGAAAATGGACTCTTGCCCCAGCCTCAAAAGTCACTGTTTTTCCAGAGGGAACGCCAGCGTATCCATAAATCACATAAGGTTTATCGTTGGTAAATATTAATTCGTTACCATGTAAAGGGTCGTTTTCATCTAATACAAATCCCCGAAGTCTATCACCTCCAGATGGATTAGGTAAGGTTTCAGAACTGCCATCACTAAACTTTTGTGGATATAAAAAAACGGCATCTTGAATAAGGGTAACCAACTCTACTTTTTGAAGATTGGTACCGCTGTCGAATAAAATTTGGTCAGTATATAAAAAATCAGCAGGCGAAGCGTCAGTAATGTTGGCTGTAGTTTCAATGAAAATAAACAAACTATCCTTGGCCAAAAGCGTAATATTACTGAATAATTTCCCTTGGTTTCCGGTCATGCCATCCACAGTCATTCGGTATTTTGAGTTTGAGGCTTTACCAAGTTGTATCGTTGGAATGGTTATATCATCATTGCTTTGATTGTATACTTTCAGTGTATACGTACTAGAACTAATATTTGAAAAAACAGTATCTAAAAACACGGTATCTCTCGAAAATTTTAAATCCCCAGAATTGGCTACAGTTTCAAAATCGGTACGGCATGAACTGACAGCAATTAAAATTCCAATAAAAAACAGAAAGGATAATGTACGCATTTCGCTAATTTTTTTTGTAAAAATAGAAAAAATAGAATAGTATTCGGAAACGATTTTGAATTTATAACGTAGAATACCGATTGTATTGTTATTAGGAGTCTAATCTTTTATATAAATTTACATTCTTAAATTTATACTATGACTTTCGACAAAGAAAAAATCCTTCAAATTTGCAATTCCATTTCAAGAAATACATTAATGCAAACCCTAAATATCGAGTATGTTGATGCAGGTCCCGATTATTTAGTAGCCACAATGCCTGTAAATTCTTCAGTACATCAACCTGCTGGATTGCTTCATGGTGGTGCTTCGGTTGCCTTGGCTGAAAGTGTAGGAAGTGCCGCATCGATGTTGTATATTAATCATGAGGTTAGTGAAGTGAGAGGAATTGAAATTTCGGCAAATCATCTCAAAGCAAAACGCGACGGAATTGTAACCGCAACAGCTAGGATTGTGCATAAGGGAAGCAGTATTCATCTTTGGGAAATTAGAATTGAAGACGAAAGAAATAATTTGATTTCGCTTTGCAAATTAACCAATATGGTTTTGCCTAAAAGAAAAAGTAAGCAAGAATAAATGAAATTAATTTTAGAAAAAGCAAAGCTACAATGGGAACTCAAACTTCCTTTTGTATTGTATAAAAAACCGAATACAACTAGTGTTATCGGGGTTTTTCAAAACAATGACAACTTGTTTTTGGTAAATGATTTTACTGAAAAAGGATTTGTTTTTGCCACTTTTGACGGAACTCAAAACGTTCTAATTCCTGAAAATCAATCCGAAGTTTTTTATGAGGAAAGTGCTGAAAATCAGTTGAATTTATTAAATGATAATGTTTTACATTCCGATGAATCCAATCGAAGTAGCTTTGAAAATCTAGTAACAAAAGGAATTCAAGCTATAAAAAATGAGGAGTTTAAGAAAGTAGTTTTATCAAGAAAAGAAACGGTTGAGTTGAATCATTTTGATTTACTTTCGGCATTTCAGAATTTGGTTCGGTTTTATCCTTCCGCATTTTCGTATTGTTTTTATCATCCAAAAGTGGGTATTTGGCTTGGAGCAAGTCCAGAACAATTACTTAAATCTAATGATTCTAAGTTCAATACTATAGCTTTAGCTGGAACGCAAAAATTAAATGATTTTCAAGAAGTTAGTTGGAAAAAAAAAGAAATTGAAGAGCAACAAATTGTAACCGACTATATTGTAAACAAATTAAAGGAAGTAGCAACTGAAGTATTCGTTTCAAAACCGTATAGTTTTAAAGCTGGATCGCTTTGGCATATCAAAACGGATATTTCAGGTGTAACAAATACTGCTTTTGGATTGCAAAAAGTAATTCGATTATTGCATCCAACTCCAGCGGTTTGTGGTTTACCAAAGGATGTGTCGAAAGCCTTTATTTTAGAAAACGAACAATATAATAGAACTTTTTATACTGGTTTTTTAGGCGAGTTAAATTATGGTGAAACTAAAGAAACTCAAAATTCAGATTTGTTCGTAAATTTGCGTTGTATGGAAATTGTGCTTTCAAACACTCAAAAGGATTCTAAACAAGCATTAACGAAAGCTATTTTGTACATGGGGTGCGGCATCACAAAAGATAGTATTCCAGAAAAAGAATGGCAAGAAAGTGTGAATAAATCAATGACTATGAAGAGAGTTTTAAATTTCTAGTTGTAGATTTTTATTAAAATTAAAAAACAAAAAAGCAAATGAAATTAGACATATTAGCATTCGGTGCGCATCCAGATGATGTAGAATTGGGTTGTGGTGGTACCATTGCCAAGGAAGTGTCTTTGGGTAAAAAAGTGGGTATTATCGATTTGACCCGGGGAGAATTAGGAACTCGTGGTTCGGCGGCAATACGAGACCAAGAGGCAAACGAAGCAGCAAAAATTCTTGGTGTTTCTGTTCGAGAAAACCTGAATATGCGAGATGGTTTTTTTATCAATGACGAAGCGCATCAGTTAGAAATCATTAAAATGATTCGGAAATATCAACCTGAAATTGTTTTATGCAATGCAATTGATGATAGACATATCGACCATGGAAAAGGGAGTAAACTAGTTTCTGATGCTTGTTTTTTGTCGGGTTTAATGAAGATAGAAACGGAATGTAATTTGGAAAAACAAGCTGCTTGGCGACCTAAAGTAGTGTATCATTATATGCAATGGAAAAATACAACTCCCGATTTTGTATTGGATATTACGGGTTTTAATGAAAAAAGGGTAGAAGCGATTTTAGCGTATAGCTCCCAGTTTTATGACCCGAATTCAAACGAGCCTGAAACACCAATTGCTACCCAAAACTTTTTGGAAAGTCTGAGTTATCGAGCCCAAGACTTAGGCAGGATAATAGGGGTAAATTATGCCGAAGGATTCACAGTCGAAAGATATTTGGCGGTCAATAGTTTAGGGGATTTGATATAATTTTTTTAATTATTTTCTTTGTAAAATAAAAATTTCAATCTATATTTGCACTCGTTAAAAATGGTGGTTGTAGCTCAGCTGGTTAGAGCGCTGGTTTGTGGTGCCGGAGGTCGCCGGTTCGAAACCGGTCATCCACCCAAAACGTAAAAGCTTCGAAGAAATTCGAGGCTTTTTTTGTGGTTTTTTGTTGCTAATTAGGAATTGAATTCCTAATTAGTGTGAAACAACAAATTCTATTGCCCAGATACAGCGAATAAATTCTGTCTCGCAAAGACTTAAATTGATTATTTTACAATTAATTCTTAACTCATAATTCATAATTGATAGACCAATAAATAATATTAAAAATCAAACAATTTAATTACACCCAACGGGTTATATTTATTATATTTGAAAATAGTAATTTAGAAACTTCAAAGTTTACATCCAAAACAAACAAATTATCCCTTATGAAAATAGCACTTTTTACCAATGAATTTCCACCTAACATCTATGGAGGTGCGGGAGTTCATATCGATTTTTTAAGTCAAGAACTAACCAAATTAGGACAAATTGAAGTGCGCTGTTTTGGTTGCCAACAAGAAGAAACCGAAACCATGCATGTACAAGGAATCGATTCTTCGCTCACCAAAATGGTAGACGAAAACAACCCACACATCAAAATGTTTCATAACCTGAGTAAAAATGTCGAAATGGCTCAGGCTACACCTCAGGCAGATATTATACATTGCCACACCTGGTACACGCATTTGGCTGGAATATTTACTCGCGAATTACTACAAGTACCTTTAATATTAACTACACACAGTCTAGAAACACACCGCCCTTGGAAAGTGGAACAACTGGGCAATGGCTATTTCCTATCACGATGGTTAGAAAACAAAGCCTACAATACCGCCGATGGAATTATTGCGGTAAGCGAACAAATGAAAGAAGATGTTATTGAAGCCTATGGAGTTGATCCTAAAAAAGTGACTGTAATTCATAACGGAATTGACCCCGAATTTTACCAACCTACTTTTGACGAAAAATTGCTTATTGATTTAGGCATAGACCCCAACATTCCTTTTGTGCTTTTTGTAGGTCGTATTACGAGACAAAAAGGAATTTCGGGATTGATAGAAGCGGCAAAATATTTCAACAAAAACTGTCAAATTGTGTTGTGTGCAGGTGCTCCAGACACCAAGGAAATCGAGATAGAAACCGAACAATTAATTGCCAATCTAAAAAAAGAACGAGAAGGTGTAATCTTGATTTCGGAAATGTTGCCTCGCGAGAAAATAAAAGTATTATACAGTCATGCTCGAGTGTTTGCTTGTCCGTCATTGTACGAACCTTTCGGAATCATCAACCTCGAAGCGATGGCTTGTGAGACTCCTGTTGTGGGCAGCCACGTTGGAGGAATTCCTGAGATTATTGTCGAGGGCAAAACGGGTTATTTAATACCGCTAGAAAGCGTTTCTAGAACAGACTTTAATCCTAAAAACCCGGAATCTTTCCAGAAAGCATTAGCAGCCAAAATTAACCTTCTTTTAGACGATGAAGCATTGGCAAACCAAATGGGAAAAGCAGGAAGAGATCGGGTTTTGAGTATTTTTAGTTGGGAATCGATTGCCAAAACTACTTTTGATTATTACCAAAATGTGATTGATGGGTTTGAAAAGGAAAAAGCGTAATAAAACTATTATTTATCCTAATAATTTAAAATAAAGCGAAACAAATCTTCGCCAATCTAGCCTTTTTTGGTGTATATATGTAGGTATGTTTCGTTTATAAATAAGTTAGCAGCAAACTTAAACACATGACATGAAAAAAGAAGTTATATTATTACTCGCAGGTGCTTTAGTTGGATTTGTAATTTCAATAATTACGATGATAGTTACAATTTGGTATCAAGAGCAGCGAGAACGAAAACGAGCGTCAAAAATATTTAAAATTGAATTGTTAAATATTAGTATATCATTGATTCCGTTAACAGCGGAAAATACAAATTTACAATTACCAAATGGAGAACTTCAACCTTTTGTCGGAATTTCGACATCTGAAATTCTCAATTTTAAAATGACAAATCAATTAGACATATTCTTAAACTTAGAAGATACTTTACGTTCATCAGTTTATGATATATCTTTTGATCTAGAACATGCAGAAATTAATAGAAAATTCGCCAGTCAACTTTTAAATGTACCCAATAGAGCTAGAGAACTTGATATGTATGGAACTATATATTTAGATTATCTAAAAT
This sequence comes from Flavobacterium sp., assembly GCA_043770135.1. Lineage (GTDB taxonomy): Bacteria > Bacteroidota > Bacteroidia > Flavobacteriales > Flavobacteriaceae > Flavobacterium. The sequence continues at coordinate 7,624 of JAYVIN010000042.1, forward strand.
CAGCAAAAACTAAAATCGAAAAACTAAATACTAAATTAAAATAAAGTCAGCTTATAGCAGCCGTAGCTGTCGCATGACCCTCAATTTTAAAAAAAATAATTATTAAATCATAAAAAAAACCTCGTTTTCCCAAATTTTCAAAACAAAACATAAAAACACTTCTCAGCCACAAATTTTACCAAAAGTCATTTTTAATGCAATTATTCTTTTTCCAGTTGCAAACTCATTAGTACTGAAAAATCTAAAAATTATCATAAAATACAATTAGACTTAATGGGTTTATTTTAATTATTATATATTTGAAATCAAATTTACAGCAATCTATTTCTTCAACATATAAAGTATAAAATATCATGAAAAAAATAAGTTTTATTATTGTTTTGATAGCCGTTTCGTTGGTTTCCTTCGGGCAAACTAAATACGGAAAAGTTGCTGAGTATGGCGAATATCAAGAAAACTGGGCATTGGTTGAAAAAGACGGACTTTTGGGCTTTATAGACTTGGAGGGGAATGAAATTGTAAAGCCGCAGTATACCAAAATAGCCATGTTTGGAGACTTTCAAGAAAAATGGGCATTGGTGGAAAAAGAGGGTCTTTCCGGATTTATAAATACCGAAGGAATTGAAATTGTAAAAACGCAATACAATAAAATTTTCCTTTTTGGCGACTTTCAAGAAAAATGGGCATTGGTTGAAAAAGGGGGTCTTTCCGGATTTATAAATACCGAAGGAATTGAAATTGTAAAAACGCAATACAATAAAATTTCCCTTTTTGGAGACTTTCAAGATAAATGGGCTTTGGTTGACAAAGGCGGACTTTTAGGTTTTATAGACCAGAACGGAAATGAAATTGTAGTCCCACAATACGACAAAATAGCACAATTTGGGGAATTTCAAGAAAATTGGACTTTGGTCGAAAAAGGCGGATGTTTAGGATTTGTAACCAATGAAGGAATAGAAATTGTAAAACCTGTTTATGAACAAATACAACCATTTGGAGACTTTCAAGAAAAATGGGCGTTAGTAGAAGTTGGAAAATTTTCAGGATTTATAAACAACGAAGGAATAGAAGTTGTAAAACCACAGTACGACAAAATACTACAATTTGGCGAATACAGAGAAAATTGGGCGATGGTAGAAATCGGCGGTTTACTCGGATTTATCGACAATGCGGGTAGCGAAATTGTAAAACCACAATACAAAAAAATAGACCCATTTGGAGAATACAAAGAAAACCTAGCTTTGATTGAAATAGGAAGTTTACAAGGTTTTTTAGACTTTGACGGAAAAGAAATTGTAAAGCCTAACTATAAAAAAATTGGGCAATTTGGGGATATAAAAGAAGATTGGGCTTTAGTAGAAAATGAGGGGCTTTTGGGGTTTATTGACTTAGTAGGCAAAGAAATAGTAAAACCTGTATATACTAAAATTGGCTTGTTTGGAGAAATTAAAGCGGATTGGGCACTGGTAGAAATTGGTGCACTAGTAGGATGTATAAACCTATACGGAAGAGAGATTGTAAAACCTAAGTACGAAAAAATAGAGGCTTTTGGAGATTTCAAAATAGATTGGGCTTTGGTAAAAAGAAACGGACTTTCAGGATTTATAGACGAAGAAGGAAAAGAGGTTATAAAAACGAAATACGAAAAAATAGAAAACAACGAATTACTTGAAGGAATCATAAAAGGGAAAAGAGAAAATCTATTACCAAACTAAGACTACTTTTTAGCTGAGAATTTATTATAAATTACATTTTGGGCAAAGCTCAAAATATTGACCGCAAATTCACAAATTATTCTTTTTAATTTGTGAATTTGCGGTCAACTTTTTTTAAACGAATTCCCCATCAAACTTCAAGTCGTTTCAACTTTAATTTGAATAACCTACCTTTGCGCAAAATAAGCATTTCATGACCACCTTCGAACAATTCAATCTTCCCAAATCAGTACAAAAAGCAATCGACGATTTAGGTTTTGTTACCCCAACACCTATTCAAGAAAAATCATTCTCGGTAATTATGTCGGGGCGAGATATGATGGGAATAGCACAAACAGGGACTGGCAAAACATTCGCTTACCTCCTGCCCTTACTAAAGCTATATAAATTCACTCCGGGTCATACTCCTAAAATTGTTGTTCTAGTTCCAACGCGAGAATTGGTGGTTCAAGTAGTGGAAGAAGTGGAGAAACTAACCCAATATATGTCGGTTCGAACGATAGGAATTTTTGGTGGAATAAATATCAATACCCAAAAAACTACCGTTTATCAAGGCTGTGACATCCTAGTAGGAACGCCGGGAAGAATCATGGATTTAACCTTAGACAATGTCATTCGTTTTGAAGAAATGCAAAAATTGGTCATCGACGAGTTTGATGAAATGCTCAATTTAGGTTTCCGTACCCAATTGACAGCCATCTTGGCTATGATGCCAAAAAAACGTCAAAACATCTTATTTTCAGCTACAATGACGGAAGAAGTAGATGCGGTTTTGAACGATTATTTTGATTATCCCGAAGAGGTTACGCTTTCTGCCTCAGGAACGCCATTGGAAAACATCACACAAATTACGTATCAAGTTCCTAACTTCAATACCAAAATTAATCTATTAAAACACTTGTTGCACACCAACGAAGGAATGAGTCGAGTTTTGGTTTTTGTGAATAATAAAAAAATATCGGATTTGGTTCATACTCGAATCGAAGAAGATTTTGAGGGACAATTTGGTGTTATTCATTCGAATAAATCCCAAAATTATCGTTTGAGTACCATGGCAGAATTTCAAGAAGGCAATCTTCGTGGTTTAATTACCACCGATATTATGGCTAGAGGTTTGGATATTTCGAATATCACACATGTTATCAATTTTGAAATGCCCGAGCTTCCCGAATTATACATGCACCGCATTGGACGAACTGGTCGTGCCGATGCTACAGGAACCGCCATCAGTTTTGTAACTCCTCGTGAAGAAGAATCGAAACTGGCTGTGGAGATTTTAATGAACATGGAATTAAATAGTGCTCCTTTCCCTGAAACTGTAGAGGTATCTATAAAATTAATTGAACCTGAAAAAGACCGTCAACCAATTAAGTTTTTGATGAAAAAACAAAAATTGGAAGGAGATGGTGCGTTTCATGAGAAAAGCAAAAAGAATAAGAAAGTCAACCTTGGTGGTCCTGGTGTAACCAAGAAAAAAACACATGGTTCTATTAACCGAAATATGCTAAAAAATCAGGCTAAGAAACGCAAGGATAAAAAATAATGTCTTTGATTTTTTCTGAATTTCTAAAAATCATTCCACGAAACTTTCGTCCTTAAATCCTATCAAATACAACTTATTTTTGGCTCTTGTCATTGCGGTATACAACCATCGAATGTAATCTCTGTTGATACCGTCGGGCAAATAGGGTTGCTCGATAAAAACGGTATTCCACTGTCCGCCTTGTGATTTATGACAGGTAATAGCATACGAAAACTTGACTTGTAAGCCATTGAAATACTCGTTTGCTTTCACTTTCTGGAATTGCTTGAACTTGGTTTCACCTTCATAATCTTTCAAGACTTCCTGATACAATCTATTGGATTCTTCGTAAGTCAAAGACGGCGATTCGCTTTTTATGGTATCTAGCAAAAGAACGGTTTCAAATGGTTTTTGGTTTGGATAATCGACCATTCGAATTTTTACTTTGGCAAAATTAAAGCCATACAATTCTTTGATATTGAATATTTCCAAAACCTCGATAATATCTCCATTGGCAATAAAACCCGCTTCATCGGAATCTTTGAGCCAGAAATAATTATTTTTAACGACCATCAGAAAATCTCCTGTGGACAATTCGTTTTCTTTATCTAAAATCTTGGAACGAATTTGCTCATTGTACTGATTGGCTCGTTTATTCGAACGAACGATAAAAGCCGTGTCTTCGATACTATAATTACTGTAAGCCGAATTAATAGCATCCTGAATGTCATACCCATCGGTCAATCGAACGATGTCCTTAAATTTTTTGAGGTCAAATTTGAATTCATCAATAAAAGAGTCTTTTAATACTTCCCGAAGTTCGGTGGCATTATACAAAATTCCAGAGTTTTCTTCCTGACGCATGACTTCGTCTAATTCTATATGTTCTACTTCTTTGTCGTAATTCATTCCCAAAGTTTGAATGTCCAAAGCGGGACTAATATCCAAGTTTACGGGTGGTAATTGAGCGGTGTCTCCCAGTAAAATCATTTTACAGTTAGTCCCCGAATACACATACGAAATTAAATCATCGAGCAAAGAACCGTTTTCATACATTTTAGAATCCGAATTGGTGTCCGAAATCATCGAAGCTTCATCTACAATAAAAATCGTGTTGGTGTGTTTGTTTTGTTGCAAGGTGAACGAAACGCCACCACCCGAAGATTTCTTGGGAAAGTAGATTTTCTTGTGAATTGTATAAGCGGGTTTGTTCGAATAATTGGCAATTACTTTGGCAGCTCGTCCCGTTGGCGCCAGCAAAACATACTTTTTATTAATGTCGAGTAAATTATTGACGATAGTCGAAATCACAGTTGTTTTCCCTGTTCCTGCATATCCTTTCAAAACGAAAATGGTATTATTATCTTTTTCCGTCAAAAAAATAGCTATTTTTTGGAAAAACACATCCTGTTTATACGTTGGGGTAAACGGAAATTTTTTCTGTAAAAGGCTATAAAAAAGGGAGGAATTCATTCGAGGATCATTAAAATAAAAGAACTTCAAATATAAGGATGAAATTTAAAGCAAAGACAGCTAAAACACATTAAAATTATTTTTAAGGTTTTTTACACGAATTTCACAAATTTTCACCAATTTGGAAGTTATACTATTCCACGAATCTGCCATAGGCAGATAAAATTAGTGTAATTCTATTTTTAGAATCACTAAAATTTGTGAAAATTTGTGAAATTCATGTTGCCTTTTTTTAATACGCTTGACCTGAACCAAAAACATAAATAGCATTAGAATAAAAAAAAATTGTAAGTTTGCAACTATGTCGATTAACACTACTATTACCGATAAAAAATACAAAAAACTCTCTCTTCAAGTTTCCTTGACGGGGCTTTCGTTTTGTGTTTTTGATACTTTAAATAATCGGATACTTTCCGTGAAGGAAATCCAATTTGATACTTTTCATAAAGCCACCAAAATCGAAGAATTGTTTGCTGATGCTTTCAACAGCAATCCAGAATTAAAGGATTCTTATGATGAAATAATGGTCATTCACAACAATAATCTTTCGACTTTTGTACCAGAACCACTTTTTGATGAGCATTATTTAGGAAGTTATTTGCAATACAATACCAAGGTTTTCGATACCGATTTTTTCGCTTTCGACGAAATTCCAAATTACCAAATGAATGCAGTATATATTCCATATGTGAACATCAATAATTTTTTTATTGACCAATTTGGTTCTTTCGATTACAAGCACGCCAGCAGTGTATTAGTTACAAAACTTTTGGATACATCAAAAAATAATGACGACAAAAAAATGATTGTGAATTTCAATCCCGGTCATTTCGAAATTGTTGTGGTTCAAAATCAGAAGTTGCTTTTGTTTAATTCTTTCGATTATCAAACACCAGAAGATTTTCTGTACTACTTGCTTTTCACTGCCGAACAATTGAATATGAATCCCGAGAATTTCAAATTAGAATTATTAGGAACCATTGCCGAGGAAGACGATTTTTATCAATTGGCTTACAAATACATTCGAAATGTATCCTTGTTTGATGTTTCTGATTTGCAGAAAAACAATTCCTTTTCAACTGCTCAAAACAAGAAACATTTTATTTTATTCCAAACGTGAGAATCATTTCAGGTAAATACAAAGGAAGACGCATTTTTCCGCCCAAAGGACTTCCTGTTCGCCCTACAACCGATATGAGCAAAGAAGCATTATTCAATGTTTTGAACAACCATTTTAGTTTTGAAGGCTTGAAAATATTAGATTTATTCGCGGGAACTGGCAATATTAGTTTCGAGTTTGCCTCGCGTGGCAGCACTCCAATTACTTCGGTAGATGCTGATTTTGGTTGTATAAAATTCATCAAGCAAGTGGCATCCGAATACGATTTTAACATCGCCGCAACCAAGAGCGATGTCTTTACCTTTTTGGAAAGAAACAAAGCGACTTACGATATTATTTTTGCCGATCCACCTTATGCTTTAGACCAAAAAACCTTTGATAAAATTGTATTATTAGTTTTCGAAAAAAATACTTTAAACGAAGATGGAATGATGATTATCGAACATTCTAAATACACCAAACTCGATCATTTGATTCATTTTTCGTTCAAGAAAAGTTACGGTGGTTCGATTTTTAGTTTTTTCGAAATAGGAAAATCGAATGAAGATGAAAATGACGAGGATTTATTTTCGGATTCAGAAGAGGAATAGATTTTAACCATAATATTCAAAAAAAGATAGCCACAGATTCACTGATTTTAAAATTAATTAAAAATCTGTGAATATGTGGCTAACTAAATTTCCTCTTTATAAAAAATGCAGACCTGTAAGCCGGATTCTGTTGTCTCTTGCCGCTCTCAATCGGTGTTGAGCCTTATCATTTATCTAGGCTTGCAATTACTCACAAGCTCCATCTTTCTACCCTTCGACAACGGGCGAGAACCCTTAAATGCCGATATACTTGAAATTTCACCGCATAGAGTTTACCTGGTTTCACTACAGCATTACCT
>JAYVIN010000043.1:0-4749 GCA_043770135.1 Flavobacterium sp.
TTTAAACCTTTGGGCATTTTGAATTTGCCTTATGTTGAAGATGATAGTCATTATCAAACCGAATTGCAAAATTTCCTGATTGGATTGGCGCAAGTCTATGGTTTTATGCTATTAGTGGCTTTTGGCGTGGCTTATTTTCTATCGTCTTACATTACAAAATCGTTGAAAACCATCTCTGATAAATTGAGTGAGACCAGTTTGAATCAGAAAAACGAAAAAATTGTTCTCGAAGCCAGTAGCAAAGAAATCAATCTTTTGATAAAAGCGTACAACGCAATGATTGATAAACTCGAAGAAAGTGCCTTGAAATTAGCTCAAAGCGAACGGGAAGAAGCTTGGCGCGAAATGGCCAAACAAGTCGCGCACGAAATCAAAAATCCGCTTACGCCAATGCGATTAACGGTGCAAAGTTTTCAGCGAAAATTTGATGCTAATGACCCAAATCTGAAGCAAAAACTTAATGATTATTCCGAAACTTTGATTCAGCAAATCGACACGATGAGTTCGGTAGCATCGGCATTTTCGAACTTTGCTTCCATGCCTGCCCAACAAAATGAAACCCTGAATGTTGTTGACGTAGTCGAATTGACAATGGATATTTTCAATGAAGAGTACGTCCGTTTTAACGCAGAAGAAGCCGATATTATTTCGAAAATAGACCGAACTCAACTCATTCGAATTATTACCAATTTGGTCAAAAATGCTATTCAATCTATTCCAGATATTCAAGAGACAAAAATGGTTTTTGTCAACATAAAAAAAGAATTAAATCAGGTAATCATTACTGTTACCGACAACGGAATAGGAATTGCTTCCGAGGATTTCAACCGGATTTTTGAACCCAAGTTTACCACAAAATCAAGCGGAATGGGATTGGGACTTAGCATTATCAAAAATATCATCGAAAATTACAACGGCTCCATTACTGTTGATTCTCAAAAAGAAAAAGGAACAACATTTACGGTTTCGCTTCCAATAATTAACACATAAAAACTAAATTATGGTTTTAGAAAACATCATCTTGGAACACGAAAATGGGATTGCGACAATTTTTATCAATCGTCCTGAAAAGTTGAATGCCTTAAATAAAGTCACCATTCAAGAATTGCACGAAACTTTGAAATTGGTCGATGAAAATCCTGATGTTCGTGTAATAATTATAACAGGAAGCGGAGAAAAATCTTTTGTAGCTGGCGCCGATATTGCAGAATTTGCCCATTTTTCTGCCGAGGAAGGTTCGCTTTTAGCTGCAAAAGGGCAACAAATACTATTTGATTATATCGAAAAAATGAAAACTCCAGTAATTGCAGCTATAAATGGTTTTGCACTTGGCGGTGGATTGGAATTGGCGATGGCTTGTCATTTTCGAATCGCCTCGGATAATGCCAAAATGGGATTGCCCGAAACTTCGCTTGGAGTCATTCCAGGCTATGGCGGAACCCAACGTTTACCTCAACTTGTGGGTAAAGGTCTTGCGATGGAAATGATTCTAACCGCAGGAATGATTGATGCCGAAACGGCAAAAATGTATGGTTTAATAAATCAGGTTGTACCTCAATCGGAACTAATTGGATTTTGTAAAAGCATTGCTCAAAAAATAATGCGAAATTCCCCTGTAGCTATTGGAAAAGCTATCGAAGCCGTAAACGCGAATTACATTTCGGGAGTTAATGGATTTGATGTAGAAATCAAAAATTTTGGCGATTGTTTTGCTACCAATGATTTCAAGGAAGGAACAACAGCTTTTTTAGAGAAAAGAAAAGCAAATTTTAAGTAATCAGTGGTCAGTTCTGATAGCTATGGGAATTAGTGTTTAGTTGCGGTTAAAAAAAATATCATTATGAAAAAAATTATATGTTTAGCATTATTGACAGTAGTATCAACATTTGGTTTAGCACAAAACATTCCGTTCAAGCTCGAAAAGAGTGAAGAATTTAAGGATGATGTTAAAAAATCGAATATTGTTTTGACTGAAACAAATGAGAATGGAAGTATTTTAATCGTTCGGTCCTATAACGATAATGGAATGTCAAATTACAGTGGTTTTTATATAGAACAGATAGATGCTAATTTAAAAATCAAAAAGACTTTTGATTTTGAGATGAAACATCCAAATTATCAAAAAAACAACATTGTTTTGGGTATTTATTCTCTAAAAAATGAAGTTAAGATTATTGAATTTTATTACGATTTGAAAGACAAATCATATGTTTGTCAAGCAAATATCATCACAGATGACTTTAAAACCTCTAAAAAAGAATTGTTCAAAATCCCTAGAGAAAAGATGAAAGAAACAGGAACAATTTCTATAGAAAAAGAGTTTTTTAATCGTACAAAAGGAAACTGGGCAAATGATAATTCAGGTGAAATAAAATCAGAGGATGATAATTCAAAAAATTCTAGTTTTTTTGATTTTTCCTGGAATGGTAAAGTTGAAAGGTCAAAAGATGATATAGGTTCTGACATTGTTATGAATGTGAATGAAAACAAAAGCGCTTTTGCAGTTGCAATAGATTATAATAGTGAAAACAAAGAATTTGTGAAAATATATCTATTTGACAATGAGTTAAACAAAAAATTGGATACTGATTTCAAAAGGGAAATTAAAGATAAAGATTATAAGCTTGAAAACATCCAAGTTTCACCAGATGGAAATGCCATAAGTTTATTGGCAAAAAATTATTCAGAGGTGCAAAAAGCGAAGAAAGAAGGCGGTAAATATGTATTTGAAATTACAAAAATAACAGCTGAATCACAAAAATCGCAATTCATAGATACGAATGAAAATTTTGTTGGCTCTTTGAAATCTATTTTTCATAATAATGACATTATTTGTTTCGGTTTTTATTCTGATATAAAAGACTACCGGTTTAAAGGAATTTGTTATTATAAGTTAGATTTCAATTCTTTAGCCATTTTACAAACAAAATATAATTTGTTTACAGAACAATTTATGGTTGATAAATATGGAGAAAACAAAGACAAAGCACTAAAGTTTTTAACCTTCAAAAAAATATTTTTCTCTAAAAACGATGGATTAATTTTTAATGCACAAGAGGAATATCTAACCAGTGATGTCAATAATAGAACTTACTTGCACTATGATGACGTTGTGGCCGCAAAATTAGATTCGAAAGGAAATCTTTTGTGGGCTAGGAATATTAATAAAAGTCAAGCAGTTCCATCTTACGAAGACGAATCATTTATTTCTTATACATCGTTAATGAATGATAATTTCAGTTATTTTTTCATCAATATTGGTGAAAAAATAAAGAAAATCAAAAACGATAGAATTGAATTCGGTCAAATCAGAAAGAACAAATCAAATTTGAATGTAATAAGAATCAACCAGAACGGAGATTTTGATTATCAAGAAATTCTTGACGATGAAAATAGTTCTGTTCCATTTATGGTTTCAAAAGGAGCTATAATTAATGATTCTGTTTTGTTTTTGGGGCGAAAAGGAAGTGCGAAACAGCTGTTAAAAGTTAGTTTATAAATTTTAAAATATCAAATTATTATACTTTTTTGATATTGTAATATCAAATTATTATACTTTTTTGATATTGTAATATCAAATTATTATATATTTGCATTGTAATTGGATGCAAAAATGATACATAGAACAGCACAAACCGAAATTGACAGCTATCTTTTTAAAGGAAAAGCCACCTTGGTATTTGGCGCAAGGCAAGTAGGCAAAACCTCATTGATAAAAAACACCATCAAAGACCAATCCTATTTGTGGCTCAATGGAGATGAACCCGACACCCAACTTTTGTTAGAAAACATCACTACCGATAGACTTAAAGCTTTAATCGGTGATAACAAAATATTGGTTATTGACGAGGCGCAAATGATTCATAATATTGGATTACTTATCAAGCGAATGGTCGATAATTATCCGGAAATTCAAGTCGTTGCTTCGGGAAGCAGCGCGTTTGAACTAGCAGACAAAACCAAGGAATCGATGGTAGGCAGAAAAGAAGAACTACAGCTTTTTCCTTTGAGCTATGCAGAAATGGTCAAACACAGCAATTTTATAGAAGAAACCCGTTTGGTTCCGCATCGCATGATTTTTGGATATTATCCCGAAGTGGTCAGCAATCCTGGAAAAGAAGAAAAAATCCTGAACGATTTGGTCGAAGGTTTTCTCTATAAAGACATTTTGAATCTAGAAGGGATAAAAAAATCAGCAACTTTACAACGATTGGTGCAAATGTTGGCGTACCGAATTGGTAGCGAAATTAGTTATAATTCTCTAGCCAATGATTTAGGAATAAACCGCTTGACAGTGGAGAAATACATTGATATTCTGGAGAAAAACTTTATCGTTTTTAGCTTGAATGCCTTTAGCAGAAATCAAGATAACGAACTCAAAAAAGGGAGAAAAGTATATTTTTGGGACAATGGTTTACGCAATCGAATTATCAAGAACTTTAATCTAATTGAGCTGCGGGATGATTTTGGCGCTTTGTGGGAAAACTTTATAATTAGCGAACGCAAGAAGAAATTATCTTATGAAAATCAGTTCAAAGACACTTATTTTTGGAGAAATACCCAACAAGCTGAAATTGATTATTTGGAAGTAAAAAACACTGAAATTGAAGCTTTTGAAATCAAATACAGCCCGAATCAAAAAGTGCTTTTCACAAAATCATTTACCGAAAAGTACCATCCAAAAACAACTCAAGTCATTCACAAAGAGAACTTTTGGGATTACTTGATTTAAATCAAGACCTAACAGGT
>JAYVIN010000044.1:0-13689 GCA_043770135.1 Flavobacterium sp.
AGGCAATTCCATTACTAAACTATCCCCATTGATTGGGGAAAATGCTCCAAAGATATAAGTTGATTTGAATATATTTTGGTAAGTACAAATTGGCTTTATACCTTTTGCTGTTAAGGCTCTTCCGTTTCTTGTAAATAATCCAAATCGGCTCTCGTCTTGCACATAAAGATTGAAATGAGTGAATTTCTCAGGAGCATTTTTCAATGTGTTTTCAAGAATTATTCGGAAGTTTTTTTAAAAGACTCTACTGCATTGGGATCTTTATTTATGTGACTTTTTCTAGACACTTTTAGTTTGGCTCCGAAATGTCTTTTCACATATTTATTTACTGTGTGATAGTTTATACCTCCAGGAATGTAATTCTCAACAATCCAATTAATTAAATCCACATAAGATGTAAAAGCATCTTTTGGAGAAGTTAGTCTTTGTTCAATTGCTTGATGTATTTCATTATTTATTATTGATTGTTTAAAGCCAATTCTTCCATCAAACAGTAATCCATCAATCCCTTTTTCAAAATAAGCCTTTCGCCATTTTTGAGCCGTATTATGGTTTACTTTTAAAATAGCAGCCAATTCTATTTTACTCAATGAGCGTTCGTTTTTCTTAAGAATTAACAACATTTGAATGCGATTTTTTTTGTGAATAGGTTGATGTCTCATTAATTTCTTAAGTTCCAATTCACTTTCGGTTACAATTATGTTTTTTGAATTTGCCATAAGCAAATATACAAAATAGAATTATATATTAGTCTAATATATGTAAAAAATAACCTGAAATAATTCAGGCTATTCTATAAATCTAAATGGCATAAAACCTGAATTGGATACTAAAATAAGAATCTCCGTAGGGAATCAAGACAATTATTTTCTGAATTACGCCGTTGAATTGCTAGAAACGGAAATGAAAAAACTCGGAGCCAAATTTGAATTTGAATACTCTCCAGGAGATCATTTCACGATTGAAACAGAAGAATACAAAAAAGCAGGACATTCGTTTTTGGAAAAAAATATATGGAATGGCTTAAGAATACTACTAAATAATGTCTCGATTAGACTAAAAAAAAATAGCTATCTATTAATATTGGCACACAGATGACACGGATTTTATACGGATTAAAGCGGATTTTTTTATTATAATTTAAAAAACGGCCCCCATCAGTGTAAATCCGTTTTATCCGTTTTATCTGTGTGCTATTGTTTTTATACTTTAGTCCGCGTAGTGGACACCCATAAAATACAATCACACTATTTAGTCAATCTAATATCCACTTCACGATCAATATATGTCCATTCTTCTGTGCTTCGTAACACATATAGAAGTTCTTCAAAAGCATCGGCATCGGCAGGTGCATATTCAAAATAAGTCAAGAAATCGAAAGGTTGCCCAATATCACGTGAATGGAATAATTTTCGAGCTATGGCAGGTAGGTATTTCATTCCTGTATGGGTGTGCTGCGATTTGTTTTCCATAATTTTTCGTCGTTCGTCTTGAGCTAAATTCCACCAAGCTTCCGATTTTCGAATGGGAATGAAAGCGCCCAAAGTAGCTTTTGGTCGCCCTAAATCTTCTTGAATCGCTATCAATTTGTCCTTACCTTCTTTTTCGGTATAACGCAAATTGCTTATCACTCCCTTTAATGTCCAAATCCCATTTTCAGATTGCTCTAAAGTGCTGGCTACTTTTTGCAAATGAGTAATGGGAGCAAGCGATTCTCCTTTTAAAGTGGTCATGGAGGTGACCTTCCAGTCGCCTTGATTAGATCCTATAAAATCAAAAATTGTTTTTGTCATGCGTATCTATTTTAAAATTAAAAACCCTGTTTAAAAAAAAATCTAAACAGGGAATTCATCACTAAACCAAATTAAATTCAAACTATTTTTTGTACACCATATCCATATCCTCGATAGAAAACTTATCTGTTAATAGATGTAATAATCTATCTCTAAGCTCAATATATTCGGGTAATTTTACGATTTCGATTTTGTTTCTAGGTCTTGGCAAATGAACATCTTCAATTTCTCTGATGGTCGCTGCTGGACCATCGCTCATGACCACGATTCTATCCGATAAAAATAAGGCTTCTTCAATATCATGAGTAATCATAACAATGGTTTTGTCTCTGTTATTCAAATTCCATAATTTCAACACTTCCAGTTGCATAGAACTTTTTGTAAAAGCATCTAAAGCACCAAAAGGTTCGTCTAATAATAATACTCCAGGATTGATGGCAAAAGCTCTTGCGATAGCCACTCTTTGTTTCATACCTCCAGATAACTGCCCAGGCAATTTGTCTCTGTGTTCTAATAAATTAACCATTTTAAGATTGTAGTCCACGATTTCATGCTTCTCTTTAGCAGAGCAATTCATTACCGAATCAACAGCTTGAAAGATATTTTCATGAACAGATAACCACGGCAATAAAGAATAATTTTGAAAAACGATTCCACGATCTGGTCCGGGTCCTTTTATTATTTTACCATCTAATTCAACAGTTCCTCCTGTTGGCGTTAGCATTCCTGCGATGGCATTCATTATCGTTGATTTACCGCATCCTGAGTGACCAATGATAGAAATTATTTCTCCTTTCTTTATCGAAAGATTGATATCAGTAACAGCAACATATTTTCCTTTTGGGGTTGGAAACGAAATTTCCAAATCTTTTATTTCTAAATAACTCATGTTTTTTGATTTTAGTTGTTGGGAGATGGGAGTGGGGAGTGGGAAGTTGGATGCTAGGAATCCTCCTAATCTTCCCACTTCCAACTCCTAACTTCCCGTTTTTTAATAGGCTACTTTGCTTTCAAAATAAGTGAATATTCTATCTAATAATAATCCGACTATTCCAATAATTATAATCGCCGAAATTACTCTTTCGAGGCTTAGCGCATTCCAACTGTCCCATACAAAAAATCCGATTCCTGAACCACCAGACAACATTTCGCCAGCTACAATTACTAACCAAGCCACACTAATACTCAAGCGTAAACCTGTAATAATATGAGGTAAACTATACGGAAATAAAATTTTCATCAAATATCTCTTTTTTGAAAACCCAAAGGCTTTGGCCACATTTTTATGATCTTGTGGAATAGATGCTACTCCAAAAGAAGTGTTAATTAATGTAGACCACAATGAAGTAATAAATACAATAAAAACCGTTGCCATTCCTGTATCCTTAAAAACTACCAATCCAATAGGGAACCAAGCTAATGGTGAAACCGGTTTTAATAATTGTACTATTGGATAGAAAACAAGTTTGCATATTTTGTTGGCACCAATCAATATTCCGAGAGGAATTGCAATTAATGAACCTAATAAAAAACCGCTTAAAACTGTTTTTAAAGAGCTAAACAACTGTAAACCAATTCCTTTATCGTTAGGGCCGTAATCATAAAATGGATCTATAATCATATCTTTCAAAACGGTTAAAGTAGTTATTGGTGTTGGCAATGCATTATCAGTATAGGCGCTCAACCCTTCCCATAAACCTCCAAAAATGACTAAGCCGAGAGCTGCAAAAAGTACGGATTTTGATTTTTCGAAAACGGCGTTCAAAATCTCAATTCCTTTTTCGTTATTTGGAGCACTTTCTCCAATTGTTTCTTGAACAAAAGCTTTCTTTTGTTCTAAATTAGTTAGGGTTAATGTATCGTTATCAGACATGGTAATGTAATTTAATTTGGTTTTTAGTTTTGAATTTTTAAAACACAACAGTATTTTAGTGACTAAATACTGTTGTGTTATCTATTTATATTATTTTTTAACCACTTTTAAATAAGCAGAAGGATTGTTTGGATCAAAAACGGTTTTGTCCATAGTAAGAGCGAAAGGTTTCATATCGTCTGCAGGTACTTTTACTTTCATACTAGCGGCAACTTCTTTGTACAAATCATCCATCACAATTTTTTCGGCGATGGCTTTGTAATTTGGTTCTTCTTTCAAATAACCAAATCGTACGTATTGCGCCATTGCCCAAATTCCGTGAGACTTGCGTGGGTAATTTACCATTCCACCTTTGTGAAATAACATATAATCGTTGTCATACACTTCTATACCTTGGTTGCAACCTAGGTTGTAATCACCCATTAATCTCGCCTCTATAACTTCGGCAGGAGCATTTACATAAGGTGCTTTTCCGATAATTGCGGCCGCTTTTTTACGATTGGCTGGAACATCTAACCATTTACAAGCTTCCATAACTGCTTTCATTACTTTTACAAGATCTGCTTTGTGTTTTGTGCTAAATTCATTATTTACCACCAATGCTTTTTCAGGATGATCTTTCCATAAATCTTGGGTTGCAATTTGAGTAAAACCAATTCCTTGTTTTACGGCAACACCACCCCAAGGCTCTCCTACACAATAGCCATCCATATTACCCACTTTCATGTTAGCTACCATTTGAGGAGGTGGAATCGTAATAATCTTTACCGCTTTTTGGTTTAAACCTGCGATTGACATCCAGTTTCTTAACCACAAATCATGCGTTCCACCAGGGAATGTCATCGCAAAAGTGACTTCTTTTTCGGCTTTCAACTTGGCGGCAACAACTGGAGTTACTTTATTCATTTGTTTGAAGCCCACTTTTCCACAAAAATCATTTGAAAGTGTGATAGCTTGACCGTTTACATTTAGCATCATGGCAATTCTCATCAATGAACCTTCTTTTCCACCCACCCCAGTATAAACTGAAAACGGCATCGAATACAAGCAATGAGCTCCGTCCAATTCGCCGGTTAAGATTTTATCTCTAACGTTAGCCCATGACGTTTCTTTGGTCAAAACCACTTCAACACCATATTTTTTGAACAATCCCAATTCTTTTGCCATAACCAGCGGCGAACAATCCGTAAGAGGAATAAATCCTAATTTTACGGGTTCTTGTGCATTAACTGAAGTAAAAGCAGTTACTAATGTTAGCATAAAAGCTAACGACACTTGTTTACATTTGATAGTGAATTTTTTCATTTTTATATATTTTTTAAAATTTATTATTTTTTTAAACACATAGAAACATAGAATTTGGAAAACTAAGAAAAGAAGCTTCGCTTTATTTCAGAAAACATAGCTTTGTTACCCGAGTCCGCCGCGGCGGACGAACTGGCGAAGCAAAACAAGTTTTGTTCTATCCAACTCTTTTTTTCTATGTTTCTATGTGGTTAAAAATTTATTTGTTTTGAATTACATTTTTACTTTATTCAAGAAATTGGGTGTAATATTCAACATTACATAAGCCCATTGTGCGGTTAGTTTTGGGTTTACAACATTTTTAACAGCTGCAGAAGCCATGGTGTTTTTAGCTGCCATTACCGAATAACCGCCTTCAATATTGATTACTTTGGTAAATTTGTAATTAACTCTCAAATCAATTTCAGTTCCTAGATAATTGTCTAAACCTCCTGCAAGATCTGCTGCAGATTCAAAGCCGTGAACATCTAAAAACAAACCTAATTTATCAGAAGCTGCATATCGTGCTTTCACAAAGTAATTAAACAATCCTTGTGCGCCAAAAGGACTGGCCACATAGAAATAATCCATATAACCCCAGAACTTGTGTGGTGTTCCGTACAAAGGATCAAATTGATTGTTTTGACTTGCCGCTGTAGTTCCATCTGTTCCCGATAAATAATCAGCACCCGCTCCTAGGAATAATTTTCTATTCACTTGATAGGTTGCCGTAAGAGAACCCAATCTAGCGCTGATTGTTTTTCCCACTTTATCTTTTCCACCTTGGTAGTAGAAACTACCATTTAAGTTTAATTTTCTAGTTGGATTTAAATTGTAATAAATACCTGTTGTCGTTCTTGCGTTTACTCCTTCTGTAAAAACGGGAGCCGTTGGAGCTCCAGTAAATTTGCTGAAATCATCTTTAAAGAATAAGAACGACATATCTCCGAAAAAGAATTTTTTACCGATATAAGCATATTGAAATGATTTGTAAGCATGTAAAATTCCGTTTGTTCCAGCTGGATAAACAGTAGCCGCTGGTCCAGCCCAACCTTCATAAGTTGTACCGGAATTCAACTCTTTTCTTTGATTAAAAGCCACTCCAAAATCGGCTGTCCAACCTTTGTTAGCGTATTTCAACACAATCGCATCGTGTCTTCTGGCTTGTTGCAACCAATCTAAACTTCCAAGAACCTTTTGATCGTCATAAGAAATTTCTTGACGACCAATTTTTAAGGATAAATTTTGAATGGTGCTAAGCGTATCTATTAAACTAAGATCTGCCCAAGCTTCATGAAACATAATACCATCATTTGCATCAGTGGTTGTTCTGTTTATTGTCGAAGCGTCTTGCCCCCAAACACGAACATCTTGTAATGAGGCATAGACTTTATATCTGTAGCCTGTAAAACCCACATTCAATCTCGTACGTTGCGTATTAAATAATGCGCCTCTTTTACCGTCTTGTAATAAAGTACCTTGTCCGCCTCTAGCTTCTGTTCTTTCTCTAATTTGACCCGTAGCAGTTAACTGAGCATGTGCTAGATTTTGACCAAAAATTAATACTGTAATTCCTAAAAAAAATAATTTTGAAAAACTCATCATAACTGTTTTTCCTTTTCTAAATCCTGCGATTTTTTGCACTGTTGTAGTAATCTTTAGCATAATCATTATATTAAAATTAGTATGAAGCAAATATACGTAAGTAGTATTACTTAGTTAAATGATATAAGTCGTACACAAATCCTTTTTTTACACAGCTAAAAATAAAAAAATAACAGATTAAAAACTGCTTTATAACAGAAAATAGAGTTAAGTAATTGATAATCAATAACTATTACAATCTAAAAAATAAGTAGATAAAATGCCAAAAAATAAGTAGTACTATCTAACTAATGAAAAAACAGATAAATAGCTGGCATTTTGAATGAAGAAAAACAATTGTAAAAAAGAACTAAAGGTATTTGTGTTCTTTTATTTCGGACTTTAACTTATCGACGTTTAGTAGCCCAATTTTTTTGCCTACCGATTGAATAAGTAATTCTTTCTTTAGACTGGAAATCACACGAATTACCTGTTCATCGGTAGTTCCTGCAAAATCTGCTATTTCTTTTCTGGTTAAGTCCAGTTCAATGACACCGTTTGTTTGACCAAATTTTCTGTGGATATATAATAAGGTATCTATAACGCGTTCTCTCACGTTCATGTGAGCAATTTTACGAATATTGTTTTCGCTTTTATTGAGTTCTTCAGCATAAAACAACATTAAATCAAAGGTGAATTCTGGTACGTTATGAAGAATGTCCAGCATATCTTCATTACTAAAATTACACAAAACAGTATCCTCTAGAGCATAAGCACCAATTAAGTAGCGTTTACTTGTTCCAAAACCTCTAAAACCAACAGTGTCGCCTTCCTTAGTTAATCTTACGATTTGCTCTCTGCCGTTAATTCCGGTTTTAACCGTTTTAGCTTTTCCTTTATAAATAAAATACAACCCTTGAATTGGCGAGCCTTCGATAATGAATTGCTGTCCCTTTTTACAAACGAAACTGCGTTTGTTCTCAATATAATTTTTCATCTTATCCAAATGAATGTGTTTTTTGACAAAACAATTTTCATTTATACAGGAATGGCAATGAGCTGCATTTTCTTTCATGGGTAAAATGTTAAAAATTTAACTGAAACAAATTTAAAAAATATTTTTGAATTAATACGTATTAATACGTAAAAATACTTATTTTTACACTTTATTACACTTTTTTAAAGTAAACCCTTTTCCTTTCCATTATTAATAACGAATCGATAATGCAAAATTCAGAAATCAAAACTACATGTTCCTATTGTGGTGTAGGCTGTGGAATTATTGTCAAAAATGATCCCAAAAACGGAGTAACCGTAACGGGCGATACGACTCATCCTGTAAACAAAGGAATGCTTTGTTCTAAAGGAATGAATCTACATTATGTGGTCAATGATACCTCGGATAGAATTTTATACCCTGAAATGCGATGGAGTAAATCACACCCAAAAGAGAGAGTCAGTTGGGATGCTGGTCTTGAACGCGCTGCAGCAGTTTTTAGTTCTATGATTCGAAAATATGGCCCTGATAGTGTAGGTTTTTATATTTCTGGACAATGCCTTACCGAAGAATATTACTTAGTAAATAAATTGGTAAAAGGATTTCTTAAAACTAACAATATAGACACGAATTCTCGTTTGTGCATGAGCTCTGCGGTGGCGGGATACAAAAAAACCTTCGGCGAAGACTCCGTGCCAATATCTTATGACGATATTGAACTTGCGGATACCTTCTTGATTACAGGAGCCAATCCCGCTTGGTGTCACCCGATTCTTTTTCGTAGAATTGAACAACATAAAGAAAAGAATCCAAAAGTAAAAATCATTGTTGTTGATCCCCGCAAAACCGATTCGGCTTTAGCCGCCGATTTGCATCTTCAGATTATTCCCGGAACAGATATAGTTTTATACCACGCTTTGGCAAAACGATTAATCGAAAAAGGATATGCTGACAAAGACTTTATAAAAAATCACACCGAAAATTTTGAGAAATACAAAGAATTAGTGCTTTCGAGTTCTTTTGAAAAAGCGTCCAAACTTTGTGGCATCTCGGTCAATGAAATCAAATTAGCCGCAGATATAATTGGAAAAGCCAAAGGATTTATTTCGCTTTGGGCTATGGGACTCAACCAAAGTGCGATTGGTGTTGACAAAAATACGGCTTTACTTAACCTTTCTTTACTGACTGGACAGGTTGGAAAACCAGGGTCTGGACCGTTTTCTTTGACAGGACAACCCAATGCTATGGGCGGACGTGAAGTGGGCGGAATGGCGAATTTATTGGCTGTTCATAAAGAATTAAACAATCCTGTACATCGCAAGGAGGTGGCTGATTTTTGGGGTGTTACTGAAATTTCAGACAAGCCTGGACTAACCGCTACCGAAATGTTTGACGCTTTAGAGTCTGGAAAAATGAAAGCGATTTGGATTATTTGTACCAATCCAATGGTAAGCTTACCCGATTCCAGAAGGGTCGAAAAAGCGTTAGCCAACGCCAAGTTTGTTGTGGTTCAAGACATTTCGCACAATGCCGATACCGCTAAATTTGCCGATTTACTTTTGCCAGCCGCAGGTTGGTTAGAAAAAGAGGGAACCATGACCAATTCTGAAAGAAGAATTTCTTATTTACCAAAAGGCATCAATCCTCCGGGAGAAGCACTTTCGGATGTCGAAATTCTGATTCAGTTTGCCAAAAAAATGAAATTCAACGGTTTTAATTTCAATACCGCTGAAGATGTGTACAAGGAATATTGTTTGATGACAAAAAATACCAACATTGATATTTCGTTTTTAAACTATAATCGTTTAAAAAATGAAGGCACTTTTCAATGGCCAGTTCCCGATTATGGGCACCCTGGAACGCCACGCTTGTTTGAAGATAAAAAATTCTTTACCCCTTCGCAAAAGGCCATTTTTAATATTCCAACTTCAATTGAAAACACATCGGAACAACCGAATGCTGAATTCCCATTTATATTAACCACGGGACGAATTCGAGACCAATGGCATACGATGACAAAAACAGGAAAAGTTTCTCGTTTAATGACTCATACCCCAAGTCCGATGCTCGAAATAAACCCTATCGACGCCTACAAATCGAAAATCGAAAACGGTGATATTGTTGTTGTTACTAGCAAAAACGGCTCGGTTCGAGTAAAAGCCAAAGTTTCGGACACCATTAGAGAAAAAGTGGTCTTCTTGCCCATGCATTGGGGAAAACAATTGGAAAATGACTTAAACAGAACCAATAATTTAACCAACACCTTTGTTGATCCTACCTCAAAAGAGCCTGATTTTAAATTCACAACCGTTTCGATAGAGAAATACATAAAACCTTTTGAGAAAATAGCCGTTGTTGGTGCTGGAGCCGCCGCGTTTCGATTTATTCAAAACTACAGGGAAATCAATACTACCGACGAAATAATTGTTTTTTCGAATGAAGAAAATCCATTTTACAATCGAGTATTATTGCCTGAATATGTAACGGCTGAACTCACTTGGGAACAACTCTTAAAAATAAAAGATGAAGCCTTAGGCAAGTTAAATATCACAATGAAAACTCAGGTTTCGATTGACAAAGTCAACACCAAAGACAATGTAATTGTAGATAGTAATGGTGAGACTCATACTTTTGATTCCTTGATATTAGCCACAGGCAGCCGACCTTTTATCCCCGAAGATGCTCAATTGCACTTACCGGGACGATTCACGATGCGAAAAAAATCGGATGCCGATAGATTGAAAACCTATTTAGACAACACCAATTTAGTTTCGGAGGAGCAACATGTTGTGATTGTAGGCGGTGGATTATTGGGATTAGAGTTAGCTGCGGCATTAAAACACAAAAAAGTAAAAATTACCATAGTACAAAGAGCTTCGCGATTAATGGAACGCCAATTGGATCGGGTTTCGAGTAAGTTGTTGGCAGAAGAAGTACAAATTCGGGATATCCAAATCTATTTTGACAATGAAGTAAGCACCGTATTTGAAACTGAAAATCCAAACGAAATAGAAATTGCTCTAAAAAGTGGTCGAATTATTCATGCCAATGCTATCGTTTATACCATCGGAACAATCCCTAATATTGAACTGGCTAAAGAGTCTGGAATTTCTTGTGGTCGGGGTGTCAAAGTAAATCAGTATCTTCAGTCTTCGAATCCTTCGGTATATGCCATTGGCGAAATAGCCGAATTTAACAATCAATTATTTGGAATCACCTCGGCTGCTGAGGAACAGGCGGATATTTTGGCGAACTTCTTGGCGGGCGACATCAGTAGTTTTTACAAAGGTTCTGTATTGATGAATATTCTGAAACTCGAAGACATCAATTTGTGTAGTATTGGCGAAATTGAAATTCCTGAAAACGATGATTCGTATGAAGAAATCGTGTTTGCGGATTTAGGCAAAAGATATTATAAAAAATGTATCGTCAAAAATGACTTGCTGATTGGCGCTATTTTGATGGGTGATAAAAATGAATTTGCGGAATTTAAAACCTTAATAGAAAGCAAAATTGAATTGGCCGACAAAAGAAATTCTTTATTAAGAGGAAGTTCAGATGCCAAACCTGTACTGGGAAAATTAGTTTGCTCTTGCAGTCAAGTAGGCAAAGGCAATATAGAAGAATGTATCAAAAGTGGCGTAACTAATTTTACCGAATTGTGTAAAGTTACTGGAGCTGGACTCGGCTGTGGAAGTTGTAAAACCGAGGTGAAAGAGATTTTGTCAAAATATAAATAGTGTTTTTTAGATTAAAGTTTAAGGTTTAAAGTTGTACAACTTTAAACCTTAAACTTTAAACCTCAAACTTTAAACCTTAAACTTTAAACCTTTAAACTTTTAAAATGGAATTAACACGATTAATAATCAAAGGTGGCGTTATATCGCCTGGCGAATTATTGGAAATTGTAAACATGAGCCTTGAACAGGGATTAAAAGCAATCTCTTTTGGCTCAAGACAAGATATAATTATGCCAAAAGAATTTAAAGCCATTGGCAAAGAAAAATTCGGAAAACATCTTATCGTGTATCCCAATGAAAAAAGCGGCAATAATATTGTTACCTCTTATGTTTCGACCGATATTTTTAGAAATACGCCATGGCTAACAGGAAATAAATTTCTGTATATCTTAGAACAATTTAAGGAACAACCTTCGCTAAAAGTAAATATTACGGATCCTAATCAACAATTGGTTCCTTTGTTTACTGGCCACATCAACTTTATAGCTTCGCACCACGAAGATTATTGGTTTGTTTATATCCGTTTGCCAAAATGGGATAAAATGGAACAATATCCTGTACTCATTTATAGCTGGAACATTGCCGAAGTTTATTATGCCATTGAAAAAATTCTTGACGAAGAGCCCGACTCTGTCGATATGATTTTTCAATTGGTTAATGATGTTTTGGATACTAATAATAGAACTATCGATAAACCGTTAAACATTCCTTTTTATCCATTTCCGTACTATGAGGGGATGAAGAAACTGGGAATTGATCAATATTGGTTGGGATTGTATTGGAGAGACAACCTATATGATTTAGCTTTTCTAAAAGAAATGTGTGATTTATGTTTTGATTGCAAAATAGGTAAAATTTGTATCACGCCTTGGAAATCATTCATTGTCAAAGGAATTCCAAAAACTCGAAAACTAGACTGGGAAAAATTTCTTGGCAAAAGAGGAATCAATGTGCGACATTCATTACTAGAACTCAATTGGCATTTACCGGTAGCCGAAGAATGGGCTTTGAACCTCAAGACTTTTTTGGTTCGAACTCTAGATCAGTTTGACATAAGCACCTATGGACTTACCTTCGGAATATCCGATTATAACAGAGAAGGACATTATTTTACCTCGATTGTGGTCGAGAAAAACGACACACCAGCTGCATTAGAATCGATAAAAATCAGAGCTACTTATAATGTTTTGTATGCCAAAAATTTTGATCCTAATACCAGAGAATACATTGTTTTGGCACAAGATATAGATAAGCTAGAATTGCCTACCATATTGATTGAATTAAGTAAAAAATATTTTGGCGAACTAGGAAATTCAGTGCTTGAAGTAGGTGCATCTAACCTAAAAAAGGAGAAAACAGAACAAGTAGTGCACCAATGTCCCGAGTGTTTGACGATATACAATGCTGAATTTGGTGATACTATTCGAGGGATAGCAAAAGACGTTTTATTCCAAGAATTACCTTCAGATTATTGTTGTTCTTTGTGTGAATCTCCTAAAAACAATTTTATAGAATTGGTAATAAATGTGTAAAATTATATTGTAATTCTTCAAACTAAATCATTCCAAATGACACCTCTTTTCAAAACTGTTAGTTCGTCACACATAAGTATTTCGGAACTGATGTTGCCATCACACACCAATTTTAGTGGTAAAATTCATGGTGGCTACATCTTATCGCTACTCGATCAAATTGCTTTTGCCTGTGCTTCAAAATATTCAGGAAATTATTGTGTAACAGCTTCGGTAGACACTGTCAATTTTTTACTACCGATAGAAGTTGGAGAATTGGTTACCATGAAAGCTAGTGTTAATTATGTAGGAACAAGTTCGATGATTATTGGCATTCGTGTTGAAGCCGAAAACATTAGAACAGGCGTTATCAAACATTGTAATTCGTCCCATTTCACAATGGTTTCTAAAGATAAAGACGGAAAAAATGCTCCTGTTCCGGGATTAATTTTAACTAACCTTAAAGAAGTGAGCCGATTTCAGAATTGCCTGAAACAAATTGCCATGAAAAAACTAAGAGACGAACAACGAAGTGTTGCTTCTTTTGGCTCTATCGAAAGTATTTTGAGCGAGAATAAATACAATGTTAGAGTAGAATTGAAGTAAATATAAATTCTGAATCCTACTTGAGTCACAAAGAAAAGAATAACATAACCTTTTTTTTGTTTTTTTTCCTCTTACAAAAAATCAAACTCAAAGTAGTTAAAAAGCTAATCTCAATAAAATAGCATCAACCATCTTTACCTCCATTTATATATTTCAAAATCATCGGGATCTAGTGGTTAATTTTACCCCAAACAATTGATTAAAAGTAATACCGATTAGCAATATATAAGAGTCCAATAAATTGTACTCAATATATTGTCTATCGGCATTAACCATTGTAAAATTTTAAAAAGGATTAGAC
>JAYVIN010000045.1:0-37025 GCA_043770135.1 Flavobacterium sp.
ATTGATGCTGCTGTTCGTCTGGGTTCACCAGTAGCTAGACCTTCAAAAATTATTTGCATCGGCCTGAATTATGTAGATCACTGTCGCGAAACTAATGCACCGATTCCAGCTGAGCCTATTATTTTCTTTAAATCGACTACCGCTTTGTGTGGACCAAATGATGATTTGGTAATACCAAAAAACAGCGAAAAAACCGATTGGGAAATTGAGTTGGCTTTTGTTGTTGGCAAAAAAGCCAGTTATGTAGATGAAGCTGATGCAATGAATTATGTTGCGGGCTATTGTTTGCACAACGATTATAGTGAAAGAGGTTATCAATTGGAACGTGGCGGACAATGGGCGAAAGGAAAAGGTTGCGATACTTTTGCACCACTTGGACCCTTTTTGGCTACTCCAGATGAGGTTGCAGATGTCGATAATTTGTCGATGTGGTTGACAGTGAACGGAATAACATATCAAAATAGTAATACCTCAAATTTGATTTTTAAAATTCCGTTTTTGGTGCATTATCTTAGTCAATTTATGACCTTATTACCCGGTGATGTTATTAGTACAGGAACACCTCCAGGAGTTGGATTGGGAATTAAACCAAACCCAGTTTACATTAAAGTGGGTGATGTTGTAGAATTGGGAATGGAAGGATTAGGAAGCAGTAAACAACTGGCGGTAGCGTATAAATAATATGGGAAGTCAAAAAATTTGTCTAGCATTAGACCTGAAAGACGACGCGCAATTGATGGCCGAATACAAAGCCTATCATCAAGAAGTATGGCCAGAAATTATTCAAAGTATTAAAGAATCTGGAATTACGGTTTTGGATATTTATAGTGTTGGCAACCGAATGTTTATGATTATCGAAGCCAACGAAGACTTTTCGTTTGACAAAAAATCGGCTGCAGATGCTAATAATCCCAAAGTACAGGAATGGGAAGACTTGATGTGGAAATTCCAACAGGCATTGCCTTGGGCAAAGTCAGGAGAGAAATGGATGCTGATGGAAAAAATATTCGAGTTGAAATAAACGGTTAATTGGGCCACGGATTCGACGGATAAAACGGATTTAAGCAGATTCATTATAAGCTATTTGTCATTCCGTAGGAATCTCCACGCTCGAGAGCAGGTATGCTTCAGGTGCTCACAGTATAAACTTGACAAACTGGGTCGTAAAATTGAAATAAATTATGAAAATTTGTGTAATTTACTCCGTCCGTTCGCTGCGGTCGGGTGTGGTAAAAAATTTAACCACGAAGTACACAAAGAAAGCACAAAGTTCACAAATAGAATCTGTGAAAATCTGTGCAATCTGTGTCAAATAAACAAATCAAAGTATTGAATGAAATGAAACGAATAGACAGTCATCAACATTTTTGGGAGTACCATCCAGTAAAAGACGCTTGGATTACGGATGATATGAATGTAATTCAAAGAGATTTTTTACCATTAGACTTACTACCGTTACTCCAAGAAAATGGGATAGAAGGCTGTATTGCTGTACAAGCCGATCAAAGCGAAGAAGAAACCCATTTTTTATTAGAATTAGCCAATATTAATGATTTCATCAAAGGCGTTGTGGGCTGGATCGATTTGCGTGCAGAAAATTTAGCATCGAGATTAGACTATTTTTCACAGTTTAAAAAGCTAAAAGGTTTTAGGCATATTGTTCAAGCCGAAATGGAAGATGATTTTTTGTTAAGAGACGATTTTTGTAATGGTATCGCCCAATTAGAACAGTATAATTATACGTATGATATTTTAATCTTACCCAAGCATTTGCGTTTTGCAGTTGAGTTTGTAAAACGATTCCCCAACCAAAAGTTTGTAATTGACCATTTAGCAAAACCTAATTTTAAGCAAGCCGATTTTTCGGACTGGGAAAAAGGAATTCGGGAAATTGCTAGCTTACCTAATGTATATTGCAAAGTTTCTGGTTTGGTTACCGAAGCAGATTGGAATAATTGGTCAGAAACTGATTTTACCTATTGCTTAAATATCGTGAGTGAGGCTTTTGGAATCAATCGTTTGCTATTTGGCAGTGATTGGCCAGTTAGTTTGCTTGCAGCTTCTTATGATCAGTCTTGCGCTATTGTAGAAAATTATTTTTCTAAATTTTCAAGTGAAGAGCAGGAACAATTTTGGAGCGGAAATGCAATTGAGTTTTATAATTTATAAAAAATAGAAAAATGAATTTAAACCTAAAAGACAAAGTAGTTGTAGTAACGGGCGGAGCCAAAGGAATTGGATTGGGAATTTGCAAAGTGTTAGCTGCAGAAGGCGCAATTCCTGTAATAATTGGCCGAAAAGAAGTCGATAACCTCAAAGCGGTAAAAGAAATTGAAGATTTAGGATACACTGCTCTTGGTGTACAAGCGGAGCTATCTGATCCTTTAGAATGCGAAAAAGCCATTCAAGAAGTTATCGCTCAATGCGGTCGAATTGATGGGCTGGTAAATAATGCTGGAGCCAATGACGGAGTGGGATTAGAATCAGGAAATTATACTGACTTTATGGCTTCGCTACACAAAAATTTAGTCCATTATTATTTGATGGCACATCACGCTTTACCAGAATTAAAAAAATCCAAAGGAAGCATAGTGAATATTGGTTCTAAAACTGCCGATACAGGACAAGGAAACACCTCGGCTTATGCCGCTTCGAATGGTGGACGAAATGCCTTAACTCGCGAATGGGCAGTCGAATTATTGCCTTATTCCATTCGAGTAAATGCACTAATTGTAGCCGAATGTTACACCCCTTTATACGAAAATTGGATTCAAACGTTTGATAATCCATCCCAAAAGTTAAAAGAAATTGCAGATAACATTCCGTTTGAAAAAAGAATGACAACTGCTGAGGAAATTGCCAATATGGTCGTTTTCTTGTTATCTGATAAATCAAGTCATACCACAGGACAATTGATTTATGTGGATGGCGGTTATACGCATTTGGATCGGTCGTTGTAAAAAGAATGTTTTTCTGATTATTTACAATTGTTTAGTTTTTTTTAATCTATTCGGCGATACCCTAATTCGGCTCCCCCACTTACAGGCATTATGTTTCCAGTAATAAACCTAGCCTTTTCCGAAACCATAAATACACAGGCATCTGCAATAACATCTCCCTCAGGGCAGTATCCTAAGATATGGATACTGTCGAGGTATTTTTCAATTTTTTCAACATCAGGTTGTGCTTTTCCCCAATCGCGAAGCATTGGCGTCCATACTCCTGCTGGTGAAACAGCATTTACTCTTATTTTAAATTTGGCATAATCCAGCGCCATCGATTTTGTTAGTGCATTTACAGCTCCTTTTGTAGCCGCATAAACGGCGTGGTTCTCCTGCCCAATTTCTCCAACAAGACTACTGGTGTTTAATATGCAACCTTGTGTTTCTTTTAGTGATTCTAAACCGTATTTTGTTGTAAACAAAATCCCTTTAAGATTAACATCAAATAATTTATCCCACTCCTTTTCAGTTGTTTCGTGCAATGGTTTTGAAGGAAATGCAATACCCGCGTTATTATGAATTACATCTATCTTGCCATATTTATTTAGTGTTTGTTGAATGGCATGTTCAACATCAGAAGCTTTAGAAATATCCCCAAAAAAAGAACTATGTGCCTCTCCTAGTATCTTCATTGATTCAATAAGTGAAGCTTCATCATTTGCCATAATGACCAATTTGGCTCCTTCTTCGGCATACTTTTTAGCACACTCTAATCCAATACCCATTGAGCCTCCCGTTAAGAAAATAACTTTATTAGCTAGTTGTTGCATCATTAAATGTTATTATTAATTAGTGTGAAATACTTCTTCCATATTGGTCCAAGTCTGTTTTTTGCTAGCAGCTTCTGGCAATGGAATTTGTGTAGGATCAGTCTCTTTCCACCAAAGTTGCGTTGTACTATCGGCTGCCATTTTTTTCATATCTCCATCAAAATCAGTACCCACATACTCAAAATAACTAAACAAAAAATACTTGCCTTCCATTTTTTGAATGTATATGGAATAGTTTTGAATGTTACATTCTTTGATTTTCTTAAGAACCGCTGGCCAAGCATTAGCGTGCAATTTTTTGTAATATTCAATTTGATCGGGCTTGATTCCGGTTACCATACCAAAACGTTTTATTGCAGGGACAACTGTCTTGGTTTCTGAATTCAATTGCGGGGAATTCGACTTATTATCCTTTTTACAAGAGACCAAAGTCAGGAATACTAATACTAGTAAAACAAGTTTATTTTTCATTTGAATTGATTTAATTTTTATTTAATTATCTTAAAACCCAAAACAAGACTGCCATTAATAATAGTAAAATCACGGATAAGGTTTTATAATTTCCAATACCTGGCCAACCTTTACTTTCCAGCGGTTCGCCTAATGACTTCCAATATAACTTTTCACTTTCGGCTGTGTGTTGAACGGGATACAGATACGAAAAACCAATTTGCATTACCAAACAAGCCACAAAAAGATAAAAAGCCATCATCATAAAAGGGATATGAGCCAAAGCAGTGTCAACAAATATTTTATTTGAGGCAAACACAATTGCTCCGAGCACTGAACCGATCCAGAGTGTGAGTTTAGAAGATTCGGCAGAAGCTTTTTTCCAAAATACACCCAAGAGGAATACACAGGTAATTGGAGGAGCAATATGTGCAATAATATCATTCAATCCATTGAAGATACTTTCATATCGATTCAGCAAAGGCAATAAAGCGAGAGAAAATACCAAGGCAACGCCAGCTGAAATTTTGCCAACTTGCACCAATTTTTCATCATTAGTATCAGGATGATACCGTTTGTAAATGTCATAGCCCACCATAGTTGAAATTGAATTTAAGGCTCCAGAAATTTGGCTCATTAAACCTGATAATAATGCAGCCACTAAAATTCCGACTAGTCCCGTAGGCAATAATTGAGTGATCATCAAGGTGTAAATTCCTTTACTGTTTACAACCACCTTTCCAGCCTCATCAACAGATTGTAATGCACTAATGTCTAACTTCCCTGATTGTGCCAATGTATAGGCAAACAAGCCTGGAAGAATAAAAATAAAAACAGGTAATATTTTGATAAACCCACAAAACAAAGGGCCTATTCTGGCGTGATTTTCATCCTTTGCTCCCAAAACCCGCTGTACAATCGTTTGGTCTGCACACCAATACCATATTCCAAGTACAGGATAACCCAAAATAATTGCATACCAAGGCATCCCGCTAGCATCGCCGTGCGGACGTAGCATCGATAGCTTGTCCATTTGATTTGTTGTTTGCAATACGTTAACCATTGGTTCCCATCCGCCCATTTTAAAATAAGCTGCAAAACTTATAATTGTAGCACCTAGAATTAACACTACTGTTTGAATAGACTCGGTTACTACCACCGCCTTTAGCCCTCCAACAATGGTGTAAATTGCTGTGATTACAGAAATAACGATTACGCTAGTGTACATATTTACCCCAAATAAGGTTTTTAGAACAATCCCTCCAGCTAGCATCGAAAACGCAATATGAATTATTATTGCGGATAATATAGAAACAAATACTAACCAGTCACGACTAGAACGATCATAGCGCTTTTCTAAGAAATCAGGTAAAGTAGCAACTCCTGATTTAATATAAAATGGAGAGAAAAACAACGCCAATAAAATCAAAGTGAAAGCAGCCATCCATTCGAAATTACCATTGAGCAGACCCGAATCAAAACCACTTTGAGCAAGACTTACCAAATGAACTGTTGAAATATTGGTAGCAAATAATGCCAAGCCAATCGCTGGCCATTTCAACGATTTACCAGCAAGAAAGTATTCTCCAGCGGCATTATCTTTACTTTTCTTTTTATGACGAATTCCGTACCATAACCCTACTGCCAAGATACCTAACACGTACAAAATACTAATAATAAGGTCTGTAGATTCTATCATTGCTGTTTAATTTATTTCTGTTACTACACTAATTTTTTTAAATCACAACTACTTCCGGGTTCCATTGGTGTGATGTAAACCCCATTTTCAATTTTTACTGGATGGACAAAATGTTTTTGAAGATGCGGAATATGTTCCAAAAATAAAGCTTCGTGTCCCATAGAAATATGATTAAATAAAACCAAATGTTGATGTAACTGCCCCATATCGCCAACGTGAGGCACGACCGGAATTCCGTATTTTTTACACAATAAACTCACAGAAATAAACTCACTTACTCCGCCAACTCTTACAGCATCTACCTGCATAAATCCAGCACTTTTGGTTTGAAGGTAATTTTTAAAAATAATTCGGTTCGGAACGTGTTCTCCTAAGGCTAATTTGGTTGGTGCAATAGCTTCGGCCAAAACTTTGTGTGCCAAAATATCATCGGGATGCGTTGGCTCTTCAATCCAATACGGATTCATCGACAAAAACTGGGGGCAAATTTCCAATGCTTGTGGCAAAGTCCATTGCTGATTGGCATCCAACATAATAGTTGCGCCATCGCCTGCAGCATCACGAACAATATTGGCACGCCGAATGTCTCTTTCAAATTCTTTCGAACCTACTTTTAACTTCATTGCTGTAAAACCTTCGGACATTGCTTTATGAACATTTTCTCTTACTTGTTCATCACTGTAATTAAACCAACCAATTGAGGTATCGTACCCCGAATATCCTTTATCGATAATTTTTGTACGCTCCTCTTTTCCGGTTATATTAGATTTCAATAATTCAAGGGCTTGGTCTCTGGTCATTTCATCTTCTAGATAAGAAAGATCCAAAGTATTTACAATTTCCTCTGGTGTTAAATCGATTAACAATTTCCAGAGCGGAACCCCTCTTTTTTTTGCCCACAAATCATAACAAGCATTCGTAACAGAGGCCAAACCCAAATGAGCAACGCCTTTGTGAGGCCCAAGCCAACGGAATTGTTGTTCGTTAGAAAGTTCATTGAAAACCTGTCCGAAATTTGACATTAACTCTTCAATATCTCTTCCTTTCAATTGTTCGGCATAAAATTGAGCCGCTTTGCATACAAGGTCATTTCCTTCTCCTAGAGTAAATGCAAATCCGACACCTGTATTACCACTATCATCGTGTAATTGAGTCACTGCATATGAGTATATTGGGTTTCGATGGATGGCATCGCTGCCTGCTCCACTTCCCAAGGGATAACGAGCATCGGCTGTTGAAGTTTTAAAAATCATTAGAAATTGTATTAATAATTATAATCAGTTATTTTTTTTGGGCAAGTAATAACGTTTAAAAAAACCAATTTTAGATAACCATAAAACAAATTTATTTATATTTTTTTACAAATAAATAGCGTATTTAACTATTATAATGGACTATATGATTATTTTAAAAATTGAATTTAAGGGTTAATATCAGTATAGTTTTCAAATTATCCTATTTATTTTTTTATTATTAAACTTAAACATATTCAACTAAAAACTAATAAAATTACTTAAAAAATTAATTATAGAATTGTGTCTGTTATTATTTAAAAGCTGAAATTATATATAAATATATCACGCTTTAGTACTAACTGCTTTTTTATCTAATTTAGAAATATACCTTTGGACTCTAAAACGATCAGATGAAAAAATTCAAGCAGCGTGATGGATTTCAAGGCGAAAAACTAATCTCATTGCCTGAAACCGTTTGGAAAAAAGCAATCAAAGAAAATCCCGTATTGGCTAATTTATACCTTACCCACATTGGTTATTTTCCAAAAGCTGCCTATCATTTTAGGGAACGAAAAAACGGCTGTTCAGACAATATTTTTATTTATTGTTTGGATGGCAAAGGATGGTACTCCATCAATGAGAAACGTTTTGAAGTCGGAATCAATGACTATTTTATAATTCCAGCGACCAAAGAACACCTCAGATATGGGGCAGATGAACAAGATCCTTGGACGATATACTGGATCCATTTTAGTGGATTTGACATTAATACATTTAACCGCAGTTTTAACATTGAACTACTTGACGGGCCACATCAAATTTCTTTTAACGAAAAGGGTTTGGAACTATGGAATACAATGTATAAGAATTTAGAAATGGGTTTTGGATTCGAAAATCTTTGTAAGTCAAATCTTTGTCTGTACCATTTTATTTCCACTTTTTTATATCCAGATGCGACCGATAGTGAAAAAAAACAAGTCGAAAATGATTTAATTAGCAGTTCCATTTTTTATATGCAGAGCAAATTAGCAGAAAAACTCACTTTAGAAGATTTAGCTTCAATGAATAAACTGTCGGCATCTCATTTTTCCTTGCTTTTTCGAAAAAGAACGGGGATGTCGCCATTAGATTATTTTATTCATTTAAAATTGCAACAGGCTTGTCTGTTATTGTTGACTACTCAAATGAAAATAAAACACATAGCGGCTGAATTAGGATATGATGATGCTTATTATTTTTCGAGGCTTTTCAAAAAATATATAAAAATGTCACCATTACAATATCGTTTTTCTCCACCATTCAAAATATCTTAATTTTTCATAGAAAAAAGCCCTTGAAATTTTTAAAATTTCAAGGGCTTTTATTAGGTATAAAAATCAAAATTACTTTTAATTTACAATGCCAAAGCGTATCTTCTAGAAACTTCAACCCAGTTGATTACATTAAAAAAAGCTTCGATATAATCGGGTCTTCTATTTTGATAATTCAAATAATAAGCATGCTCCCAAACATCCATTCCTAAAACAGGAGTTCCACCACAGCCTACACCGGGCATCAAGGGATTGTCTTGGTTTGGAGTGCCGCATACCTCAAGTTTGCCATCTGCAACACAAAGCCAAGCCCATCCAGAACCAAATTGGGTTGCTCCAGCTTTGGCAAATTTTGCTTTAAATTCTTCAAAAGTGCCAAACGCTTTTTCAATAGCGACTAGTAAATCTCCCGAAGGAAGTCCACCACCGTTTGGCGACATAACAGTCCAAAACAAATTATGGTTGTAAAAACCCCCACCATTGTTACGAACAGCACCATTTTTCATATCTAAGTTAATCAGAATATTTTCGATGGTTTTTCCTGCCATATCTGTACCTTCAATTGCGGCATTAAGATTAGTAGTGTAAGCATTGTGATGCTTTGTATGATGAATTTCCATTGTGCGTGCATCAATGTGAGGTTCTAGTGCGTCATACGCATACGGTAATTTTGGTAATTCAAAAGCCATGATATGGATGTTTAAGTGATTTATAAATATTTTATTCAAAAATAAACAATTAACTTTGAAATTGAAATTCTATTTCGTTATTGTTTTATTAAATAAAATTAAAACCCTAAAACCCTTTCAGGGTTGATTATTAAAAATCAAAATGCAAAGACCTTCATTTTCCATATACGATGCATCAGCCGGTTCCGGAAAGACATACGCATTGGTTAAAGAATACTTGAAAATTATTTTGGTTGCGCCCAAAAATGATGCGTATCGCAACATTCTAGCTATTACGTTTACCAACAAAGCGGTTCATGAAATGAAAAGCCGAATCGTGGGAAATTTATCTGAATTTGCCAAAGACGAACCCAGTCAAAAAGCACAAGATTTAATGAGCCATTTAGCTGCGGAAACTCAACTTTCTATAGTTCAAATTAAAACCAAATCACAGCAAATTATTAAGCATATCATCCACAATTATGCTGCTTTTGATATTTCTACTATCGACAAATTTACTCACAAGGTGATTCGGGCTTTTGCACATGATTTGGGATTATCGATAAATTTCGAAGTTTCGATAGAACAGGATAATTTGTTAAATGAAGCTGTAGACGCACTTATTGCTCAAGCGGGCGAGGATAAATCGCTTACAGAATTGTTGGTAAATTTTACCATGGAAAAGGTAAATGAAGATCGATCTTGGGATATTTCTCGTGAAATTTTCGAAGTTGGTAAATTAATTCAAAATGAAAATAATCGCGAAGAAATTACGCATCTAAAAGACAAATCGATTAGTGATTTTACAACCATCAAAAAGGAATTAGTTGAAACCAGCAGCCTTTTAGAAGAAAAAAACAGAGCAATCGCAAGCCAGGCTTTACAGCTTATTGAAAAAAATGGGATTGACCAAAAATCTTTTTCTCGAAGTACATTTCCCAATCATTTAAATTATATTTTTAACAAAGATAAAAGAGAAAAAAGTCATAAATTTCTGTTTCTAGAAGAAGTTGCAATAAACAAAACCGCCAAGGATAGACACTTAATAGAAGCAGTTCTTCCTGAAATTTTGCTGCTTTTGAAAAACGTATACTCCAATAACGAAAAGAAAGATTTGTACCGCGCTTTCTTAAAAAACATCACCCCACTTTCATTATTAAACGAAATTAGTGATCGGCTTAAAACAATTCAGGAGGAACAAAACATACTCTCTATTTCGGAATTCAACGCTATTATTCATCGTGAGATTCAAAACCAACCTGCTCCCTTTATTTATGAACGTCTAGGCGAACGCTACCGCCATTTTTTTATCGATGAGTTTCAGGATACTTCCGAAATGCAATGGCAAAATCTGATTCCGCTGATTGATAACGCCACATCCAGCGAATTTGAGGGCGAAAAAGGAACTTTAATGATTGTGGGCGACCCGAAACAATCCATTTATCGCTGGCGTGGCGGAAAAGCAGAACAGTTTATTGAATTAAGCAAGGATTATAATCCGTTTAATAATCCGGATAAAAAACCATTTCATTTAGACAAAAACTACCGCAGTTATTCACAAATTATCGATTTTAATAATGATTTTTTTCAATTGTTATCTAACGAATTTTCCAATCTGGATTACAAAAATTTATACGAAAATCACAGCAGACAAAAAAGTAACGACAAAAAAGGTGGATATGTAAATATCTCTTTTCTTCCTGAAATTCAGACAGATGACGAAGAGGAAGAATTGGACAAAACCGATTTATATGTAAGAGCCACGTTAAAAACAATTTTAGACGTTCGTCAAAAAGGATTTAAATACAGTGACATAGCGGTGCTAATTCGTCATAAAAAAAGCGGTACCGCAATCGCAAATTACTTGATAGAACAAGGCGTTCCAATACTTTCGTCAGAAACGTTATTGATTAAAAACGCTACCGAAATACGAATAATTATTTATTTATTGCGCTTTTTAAACAATAATGCAAACCTCGAAGCAAAGGCTTATTTTTTAGAGTATTTGGCTCAAAGCTATGTCAAACCAAAAGAGATTCATGATTTTATTGCTCAAGGGATGAAGCAATTTGATGAAACCGATTTCGAAAAATGGTTGTCGAACTATAACATTTCGATTTCATTTAAAAATAGCAGGAAAAAGTCTTTGTATGAAGCGGTAGAAACTATTATTTCAAGTGTTTTAAAAATAAAAACCAACACTGCTTACATTCAATATTTTTTGGATATTATTCTTGAAAGAGACGTTCGCAATAACTCAGGAATAGCGGATTTTTTAGACTATTGGAATAAAAATGCTGAAAAATTTAAAATCCCATCGCCCGAAGGAAGTGATGCCATACAAATTATGACCATTCACAAATCTAAAGGTTTAGAGTTTCCGGTGGTAATTTTTCCATTTGCCGAAGAAAATTATAGTTTGCAAAAAAAAGATAAACTTTGGGTTAACTTCGATCAAGAAAATTTTGGCTTGTCTAAAGTGTTACTTCATAATAACAAAGATCTCGAAGGTTTTGGCGATGCAGTTAAAGAAACTTATTTAGAAAAATCAGAGGAACAATTGTTGGATAATATCAACGTTCTGTATGTTGCTTTAACTAGAGCCGAAGAGCAATTGTATGTCATTTCGAATCTTTTTAAACCGAATAAACAAGGACAATTTCCTAATAATATGGCCACTTTTTTTGTAAAGTATTTAACTCAAATCGGTAGTTTTGACCCAAACATATTAGAATATCATTTTGGTAATTCTCAAAAATTATCTCCCGAGAGCGAGAAACAAAAAGAACTAAAAATTATTCTTCAAGTAGTAGAAAAATTAAATCCTAAAAACATAAAGATTGCTCAAAAAGAATCCTTAATGTGGGGAACGCATCAGCAGGAAGCTATTGAATATGGCAACGTATTACACGAAATTTTATCTTATGTAAAGACTAAATACGATGTTGATTTGGCAATAACTAAAGCGATAGAAAACGGCTTAATTGCCCAAAATCAGAAGAAAATAGTATCTAATACTTTAAATGAAATTGTGAATCATCCCGAATTAACACCTTATTTTAATGCAGAAAATAAAAACTTAAACGAACAAAGTATTATTCAAAAAGAAGGTCAAATCGTTAAGCCTGACAGAATGGTTTTGAGCAAAAATAAAGATGTATATTTATTAGATTATAAAACCGGAATTCACCACCAAAAATATCAATTGCAATTGGATAAGTATCAAGAAGCAATAGAGTTAATGGGCTATAAAGTGGTCAAGAAATCTCTGGTTTACATCGGCGAAAAGATTACTGTGTTGGATTTTTAACAAAAAAATTGGGGGGCAATTAAAATTTGAGATTGATATGAATTACGCCCACCAGATTACAATAAGTTTAAATCATTTCATTGACAAATTTTATAATTAAATCCTTATGATAGAAAAAATTAACCTCAACAACATTCTGTTTCTAGACATCGAAACCGTTCCGGAAGAAGCTGATTTCAATTCTTTGGACGATGAGATGAAAAACCTTTGGGAACACAAAACCCAATACCAGCGCAAAGACGAGTTTTCGGGCGAAGAATTTTATGAACGCGCCGGAATTTGGGCTGAGTTTGGCAAAATAGTATGTATTTCAGTAGGATATTTTACAAACAAGGGCGACATCCGGAATTTTAGAGTCACTTCTTTTTTTGGCGAAGAAAAGAAAATTTTGACCGACTTTAATTCCCTTTTAAATAATTATTTTAATCAACCGCAACATGTTTTGTGTGGTCATAATGCAAAGGAATTTGATATTCCGTTTCTAGCTCGTCGAATGATTATTAACCAAATTGCCATTCCCAACAAACTCAATCTATTTGGAAAAAAACCATGGGAAATTCCTCATCTTGACACCTTAGAATTATGGAAATTTGGTGATTATAAGCATTATACGTCCTTGAAATTGATGTGCAAAGTTCTTGGAATCCCATCATCAAAAGGCGATATCGACGGCAGTCAAGTGGGTCACGTTTTTTATGTAGATAAAGACATTGACCGAATCGTAACCTATTGCGAAAAAGATACGATTGCTGTGGCGCAAATTTTTCTTCGTCTTCGTAGGGAAGAGTTATTGATTGAGGAAGAGATTATTCATGTTTAAAAAAATCAATTTCAAAAATCAATTTCAAAAATCAATTTCAAAAATCAATTTCAAAAATCAATTTCAAAAATCAATTAATAATGCTAGAATCAAATCCTTTTAACGAAAAAATATTTAATTTAGACGACAGATTAATTCGTTTTGCAGGAGAGTGTATTTTCTTTACACGAAAATTGGAAAAAAGCTATGAAAACGAATATTATAAGAATCAGCTTATCCGTTCATCTGGGAGTTCAGCTTTAAACTATGGCGAATCACAAGGAACAGTAACCGATAAAGATTTAATCTTCAAGCTATCACTAGTTGTTAAAGAGCTAAAAGAATCTAGGAATTCTTTAAAAATATTAAATTATATAAATGAAGGTAGTCAAGATTTTAGAGCTCTTCTTTTAATTGAAGTTGAAGAATTAATAGCAATTGCATCTAAAATGATAATCAATAAAAAATAATTAGTAATTCAAACATCAAATTTTTGAAATTGATTTTTGAAATTTTAAACATAAATAAACATGGTATTAAGTAGATTTTGGTTGGTTATTTTTATTTCATCAATTGCATTCGTGATTTTCAGTTTGTTTTCGGGCAACAGTTATACTATAGACAATGTTTTAAACGGGAAAAAAGACGATCCTATTTTGATTTCCGAAAAATATATAGATCAGATTCCAGCATTTATAAAAGACAGCATCAAGAATGCTCCTGACGAAACGATGATTGTCAATCGGGATACGTTAGACGCGGATTCTACTTATGTTTACTCCAATAAAACCGTTAAAATTTTTAGCGGCGTTCAAAAATCAGATGGGCTTTTACCAACTTGTAAAGCTACTTTAATCGATTTAATTCTGCCTCTTATAGCCTATTTAGCTTTTTTCTGTGGATTGATGGAGCTTTTAATTATTTCTGGTGCTTCCGAAAAACTGGCAAAAGGATTGAGTCCCGTATTCGTAAAAGTGTTTCCAAGCGTTCCAAAAAACCACCCTTCGATTTCTTATATGACCTTGAATTTTGCTGCTAATTTTTTGGGGTTGGATTCGGCGGCAACTCCTTTTGGACTTAAAGCCATGGAAAGTTTGCAAACTATAAATCCCGAAAAAGACAAGGCTAGCGATGCGCAAATTATGTTTATGTGCCTGCACGCCTCAGGACTTACTTTGATAGCCACCTCCATTATTGGGTATCGCGCTGCTGCTGGAGCGACCAACCCAGCCGACGTCATGTTGCCTTGTATTATCACCTCATTTATTGGTACAATTGCCGCCTTTCTTATCGTTGGAATTAAGCAAAAAATCAATTTCAAAAGTGCTTCTTTAGTAATTGGCTTGATGGTGCTAATTGCTGCCATTGTAGGTTTGTTGCTATATGTAAATCATTTGGATTTAATAGGTAAAAATTATTTTACTTCTAATCTTTCCGCATTGATATTGGTTGGAATTATTTTATTTACGATGATTTTTTCTTTTGCCAAAGAGAAGAAATTTACAGCTGCAAAAACCACCGTTTATGAAGCCTTTGTAACTGGAGCTAATAATGGAGTTAAAACTGGCGTTACCATTTTTCCTTATGTTTTGGGTATGTTAGTAGCGATTTCGTTATTCAGAAACAGTGGTTTGTTTGAAATTATTAGCAATTGGATTGGTTTTGCTTTTTCCAATATGGGAGTTAGCAAAGAAATCACCGATGCATTACCAGTTGCACTGCTTAGACCTTTTAGTTCGGCTGGATCGCGAGGGTTTTTGATCGATTCGATGAATACTTTTGGCGCCGATTCTATGACTGGAAGATTGAGCAGCATTCTTCAATGCAGTGCCGAAAGTACTTTTTATGTGATTGCGGTTTATTTCGGTTCTGTAAATATCAAAAATACGCGATACGCTTTAGGAACGATGCTTCTAGTAGATGTGATTTGTGTGATTACAGCAATTTTTGTGGCAAGTTGGTTTTTTTAAAACTGGACTAAAGCCCATTCCTATAAAATGCGCCGAGCCGATGGCTCTTAAATGTATGTAATAGTTCCGTAGGAACGAATTATATTGTAGCAACGGATTTTAATCCGTTGGTGTAGAAACGGTTAATATTTTTGCAATGGATTTCAATCCGTTGGCGTAGGGACAAATTATAAAAAGACAAACATGGCAAATACCTATCATCAAGTTTATATTCAAGTTGTTTTTGCGGTAAAATACCGTGAATCCATCATTTCAAAAGATTGGAATTCTATATTATTTGGTGTTATTGGAAATTTAATAAATGAAACCGGTTGTAAAACAATAATTGTAAATGGAGTTGAAGATCATGTTCATTGTTTTTTGGGTCTCAAACCTGTTGTTTCTATCTCGGAATTAATGAAAACCGTAAAAGCAAAATCATCAAAATATATTAATGATCATCGACTGACAAAGTCAAGATTTGAATGGCAAGAAGGTTACGGCGTTTTTTCTTATAGTCATTCGCATATTAATTCAGTTTATAAATACATTTCTAATCAAGAAGAACATCACAAAAAACAGACTTTCAAAGATGAATATCTAGAAATTTTAGATAAGTTCGAAGTGCCGTTTGATGAAAGATATGTTTTTGAAGATTTAATATGAACCGAGCCTACGGCTCTTATTTGATTATGATAGTTGCGCCAACTGGACTAAAGTCCAGCCTTACAAGATGCGCCGAGCCGATGGCTCTAATAAATGATTATAAAATGTTAAAGTTCCGTAGGAACGAATTATATTGTAGCAACGGATTTTAATCCGTTGACGTAGGAACGAACCATATTGTAGCAACGGATTTTAATCCGTTGATGTAGGAACGGTTAATGTTGTAGTAATGTAATCCGTTAAAATTATAATGATTTCAATTCGTTGAAATTATAAAGTATAATTATTTCAACAATTCCTATCTTTGTCTTTACAAAAAAACACATCAAAAATGGACTTTATATATCAGGATCCGTATCCAATTTTAAAAGACGACACCCAATACAAAAAACTAACTTCTGATTACGTTAAACTAGAACAATTTGGTGATAGAGAAATTCTTTCTGTAGACCCAGAAGCATTAGAATTGTTAGCTCAAGAAGCGATGAACGATGTTTCGTTTATGTTGCGAACCGCACATTTGCAAAAACTAAACAATATATTAAGCGATCCTGAAGCAACAGACAATGACCGTTTTGTAGCTTATAATTTATTACAAAACGCTTCGGTTGCGGTGGTAGGGCAGTTGCCTTCGTGTCAAGATACAGGAACAGCGATTGTAATGGCAAAAAAAGGGGAAAGTGTTTACACAGGAGTTGATGATGCGGAATGGTTATCGAAAGGGATTTTTAATACGTTTCAAAATAAAAATCTACGGTATTCGCAAATTGTGCCGATTTCGATGTTTGAAGAAAAAAACTCAGGTTCTAATCTTCCGGCTCAAATAGATATTTATGCCAAAAAAGGGGCTTCTTATGAGTTTTTATTTCTAACCAAAGGAGGAGGTTCAGCCAATAAAACATTCTTATACCAAAAGACAAAATCGCTGTTAAACGATAAATCAATGGAGGAATTTGTTCGTGAAAAAATCAAAGATTTAGGAACATCGGCTTGTCCGCCATACCATTTGGCTTTAGTGATAGGTGGAACTTCTGCCGAAGCCAATTTATCAGCTGTAAAAAAAGCATCGGCTGGTTATTTTGATCATTTGCCCACTTCTGGGAACATGTCGGGTCAGGCCTTCCGAGATTTAGAATGGGAGAAAAAAGTATTGTTGTATTGTCAAGAAAGTGCTATTGGAGCGCAGTTTGGCGGTAAATATTTTGCTCACGATGTTCGTGTTATTCGTTTGCCACGACATGCTGCTTCTTGCCCTGTTGGATTAGGAGTTTCGTGTTCTGCTGATAGAAATATTAAAGGGAAAATTACCAAAGATGGTGTTTTCTTAGAGCAATTAGAAGTCAATCCTCAGCAATTTTTACCTGCAACACCACCACATTTAGAACCAGCAGTAGAAGTAGATTTGAATCGTCCGATGGCAGAAATCTTAGCTGAATTATCAAAATATCCAATCAAAACCCGATTGAAACTCAACGGAACTTTGATTGTGGCTCGTGATATTGCCCATGCCAAAATCAAAGAATTATTGGATGCGGGTAAACCCATGCCAGACTATTTTAAGAACCACCCCATTTA
This sequence comes from Flavobacterium sp., assembly GCA_043770135.1. Classification (GTDB taxonomy): domain Bacteria; phylum Bacteroidota; class Bacteroidia; order Flavobacteriales; family Flavobacteriaceae; genus Flavobacterium. Next base: position 17,434 of record JAYVIN010000045.1, read on the forward strand.
TTATGCTGGTCCTGCAAAAACACCTGATGGAATGGCATCGGGAAGTTTTGGACCAACCACAGCAGGTCGAATGGATGTGTATGTAGAAGAATTCCAGAAAAATGGTGGAAGTATGATTATGCTTGCCAAAGGAAACAGAACCGCAGCCGTAATGAATGCTTGTAAAACCTATGGAGGCTTTTATTTAGGGTCTATCGGAGGTCCAGCTGCCATATTAGCACAAGACAATATCCTAAAAGTTGAGGTAGTTGATTTTGAAGAATTAGGCATGGAAGCCGTTCGTAAAATCACTGTTAAAGATTTTCCAGCTTTTATAATTACAGATGATAAAGGGAATGATTTCTTCGAGAATTTGTAGTTTTTGATTAAATAAATTCATAAATACTTTCTGTTTTTGTATAATTATATACTTTTGCAAGTAAATACTATTCAACCAATTCAATTATTTAACAACTGAAATTTTAACATAATGAAGAATATATTAATTACAATGATTATTGCTTTTGTTTCGACCACATTTTGTCAAGCTCAAAAAATTGATATCGAAAAAGTAGGAGGCGGTCACAAATTTTCTCAAAACGGAGTTGTACTGACTATGGATAATCTATCTAGTAAAGTGGCATCAAACGAAGAATCATTACGCTTGATAAGTAAAGCAAAATCATCTGTTACATTCGTAACTATTTTAGGATATGCTGGCGGTGGACTTATTGGTTGGCCAGTTGGAACTGCCATTGGTGGTGGAAAAGCAAACTGGGGTATTGCAGGTATCGGCGCTGGTCTTCTAGCAATTGCCTTTCCTGTTGCAGCAGGTGCTGACAAAAAAATCAAACAAGCCGTAGAATTATATAATGCTTCTCTAAATCCTACTTCTTATTTTCACTCTAAGCCAGAATTAAATGTTGTTGCTAATGCTAACGGAATTGGACTTTCGATGAGTTTTTAAATTACCAATTAAAAAATTAATCAATCGGTTTTTTGATTCGAAAACCTAATCAATTAAAATAATTTCTTTGAGAATTTTTAAAGTTTAACCGCAAAGACAGGAAGAAAAAAACAAAGTTAGAAAAATTTTTTAGCCACTGATTCACTGATTTAAATCGATTTTTAAATCTGTGGATAAGTGGTTATTTTTTTAGATTTTAATCAATGACCATTTCGGGAATTTCGCCGTTTATAATTAAAGTTGCTTCGGTGGAAGCAATGATATGTTCAACAGAAACGCCTGGAGCACGTTCCAAGAGCTTAAACCCTTTTGGAGTAATTTCCATAACGGCTAATTCGGTTACGACTTTTTTCACGCAACCAACACCTGTTAATGGTAAAGTACATCTTTTAAGAATTTTGCTTTCTCCCGCTTTGTTGACGTGCATCATTGCCACGATAATATTCTCGGCAGAAGCGACTAAATCCATTGCGCCACCCATTCCTTTGACCATTTTGCCGGGGATTTTCCAGTTGGCAATGTCGCCATTTTCGGCAACTTCCATTGCGCCAAGAATGGTCAAATCGACGTGTTGCCCACGAATCATTCCGAAACTCATTGCAGAATCGAAGAAAGAAGCGCCTTTTAAAGTGGTAATGGTTTGTTTTCCAGCGTTGATTAAATCAGTATCTTCTTCGCCTTCAAAAGGAAAAGGACCCATTCCGAGAACGCCATTTTCGCTTTGAAATTCGACGTCAATTCCTTGTGGGATGTAGTTTGCCACTAAGGTTGGAATACCAATGCCGAGGTTTACAAAGTATTTGTCTTTGACTTCTTGGGCTATTCGTTTGGCGATGTCTTCTTTTGTTAGCATACTATTTTTTTTAAAACATAGGAGGAATATAAGCTTTATTCTCAAACCAAACCTTAATTTTTTTGAACAATATAAGAAATGTAAAGTCATTTAAGTTTTTGTTGACCAAAAAAATTATTTTAACAATCTAAATTTGTTGTTGAAGTAATTATAGATGCATTTATTCATCCTTAAGAATTCCATCATAATGAATAAAAATATCAATTGTTCTTTTAACTAATACAGATGAATATTGAGCCGATCGGATATTTGATTGCATAGTCCCTCCACCTGAATATTGTTCGTCAGTCATTGTTCCAATTAGTTTGAGTTCAGCATCACGAAATACTAACCACGCTTTTTGCGCTGTAACAAGAATTTTTTTGTCATCAGGTTTTAGCAATTTCAGCAGTTTGCCATAATACTTATTCATTAACTTGTCATATGAAGCAGTCAATTCATCAACTGTAACAACCATTCCAGCTGTTGTATAATCAATTTCCATTCGTTTCGAAGCAATTGTTTCTATTCGGAATGTATCTATTTTGAATTCAATTGCATCCGCATTTAAATCTTGTTTTGACAGCTCTTGTTTTAGTTTGGGAATCTGGGCTTCTACTTCTGCTTTTATGTTTTTTAATATTTCTGGAGTTATTTCTTTTGGACTATTTTGACCAAAAGTACTGTTTCCAATTATGGAAAGAATCAATGATAAAAAAAAGTGTTTCATAATATAATAGGGTTTTTTCTATGCTTTAAAATATTTATTTTCCTTCTCAAACTGACCACTAAAAACTAAACACCTGTCTGCCGACAGGCAGGCTGATCACTATTTTTTCCTCACCGTTCTCTGCTCAATCCTTTTCTCATATTTTTCCCCTTGGAAAATGCGTTGCACGAAGATTCCGGGAGTGTGAATTTGGTTGGGATCGAGGGTTCCAGCTTCGACTAATTCCTCAACTTCGGCGATGGTGATTTTTCCTGCTCCAGCCATACAGGGATTGAAATTTCGAGCTGTTCCTTTGAAGATGAGGTTTCCTGCTGTGTCGCCTTTCCATGCTTTTACAATGGCGAAATCGGCTTTGAAAGCCAATTCCATTACGTGCATTTTTCCGTTGAATTCTCGGGTTTCTTTGCCAATGGCGACTTCGGTTCCGAAGCCTGCTGGTGTGAAAAAAGCAGGAATTCCAGCTTGAGCAGCGCGACAACGTTCGGCGAGAGTTCCTTGTGGTATGAGTTCTACTTCGAGTTCGCCAGAAAGCATTTGGCGTTCGAATTCGGCATTTTCGCCCACGTAGGAAGAAATCATTTTTTTGATTTGATGTTTTTGTAATAACAATCCCAAACCAAAATCATCGACCCCAGCATTGTTGGAAATACAGGTGAGATTGTTGGTTTCTTTTTTGACCAATTCGGCAATGGAGTTTTCAGGAATGCCACACAATCCGAAACCACCAAGCATCAGCGTCATTCCGTTTTCGATTCCTTGGAGAGCTTCTTGTACGGTATTTACGTTCTTGTTAATCATATCGGGTTTTTATTCTGACACAGACTGCTTCGTCTGTTCGAGTATTGTATTAAAAAATGCGACAGCTTTTTTAATAAAATGTATTGAGAACTCTTCCATCAGACGCTTCTCGATACAATCCCTCCCAAAAGCGGGATCACTCGAAGAGACGAATAAAAATTTTAACGCAATGAAATTTACAATTCGAATTCCTCGGTATCTTGTTCTACGGCAGTGGTGTCTTTTACCACAGCTGGACGGCTGTAGCAATCTACTTTTATAGAAAGATTTGGCGGTCTTTCGAAATCATCTTTAGAAACTTTCAAGTTTTCATCTTCGTAACATTTCTTCATAAAATAGGCCCAAACAGGTAAAGCCGCAGTCGCTCCTTGGCCATAAGTCAAACTTTTGAAACGTGCCGAACGGTCTTCGCAACCTACCCAAACTCCTGTTACTAAGTTGGGAACCATGCCCATAAACCATCCGTCAGATTGATTTTGTGTAGTCCCTGTTTTACCCGCAATAGGATTTGTGAACGAGTACGGATAGCCTGTCCAACGGTTGTCACCGCTTCCGCCTCCCTCTGTTCTTAATCTTGCTCCAGATCCACCTTCAGTTACGCCTTCGAGTAATTTGATAACGGCAAACGCAATGTCTTTATTTAGAACATCGTGTGATTCTGGAATAGGTTCGTAGATTACCACGCCGCTTTTGTCTTCTATTCTAGTTATAAATTGTGGTTTAATATATACTCCTTGGTTGGCGAATGTTCCATAGGCGGCTACCATATCTTCTACTGTAATATCAACTGCTCCTAGAGCTATTGAGGGTTGTATAGGGATTTCGGATTTCACACCTAATTTATGCGTTAATTCGACTACTGCTTCAGGACCAGTTTTATCAATTAATTTTGCCGAAATGGTATTGATGGAGTTGGCCAATCCTTGTTTTAAGGTTACCATTCCGCGGTATCTATTATCAGAATTTCTAGGTTCCCAATCTTCGGTAACATGATGGCGTCCTTTTCGAATCATAACGGGACCGTCAACAATAGTATCACATGGCGACATCCCTAATTGTTCGATTGCTGTGGCATACACAAAAGGTTTGAATGTAGATCCCACTTGTCTGGCGCCTTGTCCAACGTGATCGTACTGAAAATATTTGTAATTTATGCCTCCCACCCAAGCTTTTATACTACCCGTTTGTGGTTCCATTGCCATTAAACCTGATTGTAGAAAATGTTTGTAATACCGAATAGAATCTAAAGGGGTCATAATAGTATCTCGCTCCCCTTTCCAAGTAAACACTTTCATCATTGTTTTTTGACTAAAAGACGCTATAATTTCTTCTTCGCTTTTATCCGTTTCCGCCATTACAGTCCAACGGTAAGATGCTTTCATGGCTTGTTTTAGAATGCGTTGCGTTTCTGCATCCGAAATGTTTACAAAAGGGGCGTTTTTATTGGTTTTAGCCTCAATGAAAAATTGTTCCTGAAGGTTTGCCATGTGTTTTTCGACAGCTTCTTCGGCGTGTAATTGCATTCTAGAATCGATGGTAGTATAAATTTTTAGACCGTCTTTGTAGATATTATAATCTGAACCATCGGGTTTTTTGTTTTCTTCCATCCATTTTTTCAGGTAATCACGTAGGTATTCTCTAAAATAAGTGGCGGTTCCTCCTTTATGGCTTTCTAATTTGAAATTTAACTTAATTGGAAGTTGTTGAAATTTTTCCTTTTGAGATTCAGTAATAATGTTCTCTTTTTCCATTTGAGAAAGCACTACATTTCTGCGATTTATTACTCCTTGTGCATTTCTAACAGGATTATACAAACCAGAATTTTTAAACATTCCGACCAAAATAGCCGATTCATCTACAGTTAAATCTTTAGGTTCTTTTGAAAAATAGGTTTTTGCCGCCGAACTTACACCCACCGAATTGTTACCAAAGTCATATACATTGCAGTACATCGCTATGATTTCATTTTTGGTATATTGTCTTTCTAGTCGAATGGCAATAATCCATTCTTTTATTTTTTGTACAATTCTAAAGGGCAAAAATTTTGAACCTTCTCCGTGGAAAAGTTGTTTCGCTAATTGTTGTGTTAAAGTGCTCGCTCCTCCGTTTGTTCCTAAACTAGCAATGGCTCTCAAAGTTCCTCTGCCATCAATTCCGGAGTGTTCGTAAAAACGCGCGTCTTCGGTAGCTACAAGTGCTTGAACAAGGTTTTTAGGCAAATCGGAATATTTTAATTGAGACCTGTTTTTTTCAAAATATTTCCCTAGAATAACCCCGTCTGCTGAAATGACTTCGGTGGCTAAATTGGAATCTGGATTTTCTAAATCTTCAAACGAAGGCATGGAGCCAAAAAGACCCCAAGAAGCAAATAAGAAGAATACTAATATTCCTCCCAAGCTATAAAAGAATACTTTCCAAAATTTATTTTTGTAATAATTGATGTCCTTTTCTGTATTTTTTTGACTAGCCATACTCCTTTTAATCTATTTTTTCTATTCTGAAACCTACTTCTGTAATACCTTCTAATTCCTTAATTCCTTGAACTTTCCCGTTTTCCCGAACGGCTTGTTTGATATGCACCTTGTATTTTCCTCTGAATCTTACTTTTTCTTTATAAAAGAGTTTGCTTTCTTTTAAATCCGTAAATCCATCTCCTAGAAGTGTACCATCTGGATTTGCCATTTGGTACTCGAGCGTGTCAACTTTCGTAAATCCGTTGGGTAATTCTAACGCCACTATTAAAAAAAGGTTGTTAAAAGGATAATTATTGTTGTTTCTCAAATTTAAAAATAAATTATACCTTTTGGTAGAATCTAATTCAGGCAAATCGAAACTAACAACGCTGTCTTTATGCCAAGAGCTTCCTACGGTTTTATACTCATCAAAAACTCTTTTTTTATCACAGGAACAAAAGAGAACTACAACTAAAACAACGTACAGGCTATGTTTTATTCTCATTTTTAGTGATAATTATTGGTTTTCTTGGAATTGCAGGTTTTTGTTCTGCTGCTGGTTTAGGTCTAGAATTGTTCGGTTTGTTGTTGTCATTATTGTTTGTTTTAATATTATTATTTGCAACAATAACATTCTCTCCACCTGATTTGCGTTTTTTATTTGATTTTTTACTTCTTTTGGGTTGATCAAAACGAGTTAAACTCTCTTGTCCCATGGCGTTGTTAAAGTGTTTTTCTGGCTCTACAGTAATTTCTATGGCATAATCTTCGAGCGAAGGGACTTTGTTTTTAAGCTTATTTTCGGCAAGGATCTCTTTCACCTGTTCAATCTTTAGCACATGCCAATTGGCAAAATCATTGGTATAAGCAAACCACATTAATCCTTTAAAGATGTCTTGTTTTTGACAAATTGCTTCTCCTTTTTCGGTAGATAATTTGGTGTCAAAATCAGGGAAACCTTTCAGCGCATCCATATAGGTATCCAATTCATAATTCAAACAACATTTTAATTTTCCGCATTGTCCAGCTAGTTTTTGTGGGTTTAGCGACAGTTGTTGGTATCGCGCTGCTGAGGTGTTTACGCTTCTAAAATCGGTTAGCCATGTAGAGCAACACAATTCTCTACCGCAAGAACCAATTCCGCCTAAACGAGCTGCTTCTTGTCGGAGTCCCACTTGTTTCATCTCGACTCTGGTGCTAAATTCTTTAGCAAAATCTTTGATTAATAATCTAAAATCGACTCTGTCATCGGAGGTGTAATAAAAAGTTGCTTTAGAGCCATCGCCTTGAAATTCGATATCGGATATTTTCATTTCTAATTTGTGACCAATCGCTAATTCTCGTGCTCGCACCTTCATAGGCTCTTCTTTGTCACGGGAAATAGACCAAATATCAATATCTCTTTGAGATGCTTTTCTGTAAATTTTTAGAATTTCGTTGCTGGTATGTTTTACACCCTTCTTCTTCATTTGTATGCGAACCAATTCTCCAGTAAGCGTAATTATACCTATGTCATGACCTGTCGAAGCTTCGGTAGCAACAATGTCTCCTATGCTTAAAGTTAGTTTTTCGGTATTGCGGTAAAATTCTTTTCGGCCGTTTTTAAAACGGATTTCGACACAATCAAAAGCGGTTTCACCGTTGGGCAAACTCATGTTCGAAAGCCAGTCAAAAACGGTTAATTTGTTGCAGCTATCGGTGCCGCAAGTCCCATTATTTTTGCAACCCTTTGGTGCGCCACCATCAGAAGTTGAACAACTTGTACAAGCCATAATTTTATATGTAGTATTGTGATAAACACAATTTAAGTTCTTAAATTGTTTAATTGGTAAAGATAGCAAAGATTTTAGATTTCAGATTTTAGATTTCGGATATTTTTAACAAGGAAATCTGAATTTTCGCTAAATTTTTACGCTATCTCACTCCCTAATTTTATACAGTTTATCGGACAATCGAATTCGAAACGGTAATTTTAGCGTAATATTTTCTCCAGCTACTGCTTTTTCTGCCGTTTTTTCATTGACAAACATTTCCTCAATTAGTAAGGATTGTTCGCCAGTTGTGTTGCCCTTGATTAGAATTGTATCGCCAACATTGATTTCGCCTTCTTCAATACTAAACTCTGCAATGTTAACTTTTGGATAAAAATGAGTTCCTTTTCCGATATAAATTTTCTTGATTTTCCGCTCTGTCTTTGTGAAGGAAGACTTGTCCGCTCTGGCGGAAGCAATCTTTTGATTTAATTCTTCAGATACAAAAACACTATGATTTTCAGTATTATTTTTGAAAGTTAAAACATCCGATTTTCCTTTTTTGAAAATTTTATTTCCGTTTTTTATCCCTCTACGAATCGCTTTCTGATCTTCTTCAGGAAGGTGAATAATAGTCGAACATTCGGTTGAGCAACAACCTTCCATAGTTGTTTTACAACTTTCACATTGGATAAAAAGCAAATGACAACCTTCGTTTAAGCAATTGGTATGCACATCACAAGGAGCGCCACATTGATGGCATTGCGAAACGATATCATCAGTAATTCTCTCGCCCAAGCGGTGATCAAATACAAAGTTTTTGCCAATAAATTTGCTCTCTAAACCTTCGGCTTTTACTTGGCGTGTGTATTCAATAATACCGCCTTCAAGCTGGTACACATTTTCAAAACCTTTGTGTTTGAAGTAGGCGCTGGCTTTTTCACAACGAATTCCTCCGGTGCAATACATCAATAGTTTTTTGTCTTGTTTGTGTGCTGAAAGTTGCTCTTCGATAATGGGTAAACTTTCTCTAAAGGTATCCACATCGGGTTTGATGGCATTGGTAAAATGACCAATTTCAGATTCGTAATGATTCCGCATATCGACCACAATCGTGTTTGGATCTTCTAATAATTCGTTGAATTCCTTAGCTTTCAGGTGAATTCCAATATTGGTTACATCAAAAGTTTCGTCTTCTAAACCATCAGCAACTATTTTATCACGGACTTTTATGGTAAGTTTCAAAAAAGAGTGGTCGTCTTGTTCGACAGCAACATTCAGCCGAATTCCTTGCATGAAATCATATTGTTCTATACTGTCTTTAAAAGCATAAAAATGATCAGCAGGAAGTGAAAGTTGAGCATTAATTCCTTCATGGGCGACATAAATCCGACCTAGAACCTCAAGAGGATTCCAGGCTAGAAATAATTCGTTTCTGAATTGTGTTGGATTTTGAATTTGCGCATAAGCATAGAAAGAAAGCGTTAATCGCTGTTTTCCTGCTTCGTCAATAAGTATTGACCTTTCTTCTGCGCTCAAAGTGTTGTACAGTTGCATGCTATAAACAGTTTTAAGTTGAGAAAATATTGGTGCAAAAGTAGAAAAATTAACCACAAAGACGACAAAGAAGGTGCAAACTTCACAAAGGTTAAATTAAAAAACCACGAACAAACGTGGTTTTAATGTATTTAAAAAATTTAATTTTCACTTCATGATGATACAAACACCGTTGACACATTTTACTTCGGTTGGTGGCATTGCATACATACAATCAGATATAGCATTGGTTTGAATGTTGTATTGTTTATTTATTACATTATAATTTTTCACCATTTCTTGAAGTTTCACTATGTCTACAGAGTTTGAAAAAAGTAAATATGACCAAGGTCCGCCGCAAGGTTTTGTACCAAAAGCAATAAAACCGCAACCTACACTTTCGGAACAACTAAAACTGTTGATGTAATTTTGAATTTCCTGATTTTTGATTTCTAATTGTTCCAAAGTTATATTTTCGGATGAGTCATTTGGGTCAGTACATTGAAAACTTTGCAATAAGATAGAAAGCACTATTATTTTAAAAAACCACTTCATAATTAAGGATAATAAAAGTTGTCTATATGATTGTAAATTTAAAAAAAATTACCGCAGATTCACAAATTATTATTTTAAAATTTGCGAATCTGCGGTAAAATTAAATTTTGTTCTTTGCAGTAACAGTCTAGCAAAATTCCTCGAAAGCATCTTTCAAGTTTTCGGCAATAAGTTCTGCAGGGCGACCTTCGATATGATGACGCTCTAACATATGAACTAATTCTCCGTTTTTGAACAATGCCATACTTGGAGATGACGGAGGGAAGGGGAACATGTGTTGTCTGGCTGCGTCAACAGCTTCTTTGTCAACACCCGCAAAAACGGTGATTAAGTGATCTGGTTTTTTAGACCCTTCTAAGCTCATTTTTGCCCCTGGCCTAGCATTACGTGCGGCACAACCACAAACAGAGTTTACGACAACTAGTGTTGTTCCTGATGCTTTTATGGCGTTATCAACTGCTGAGGCACTATGTAAATCTTGAAAACCTGCAGCTGTTAATTCTGACTGCATTGGTAATACCATTTCTTCTGGATACATACTATTTTTGTTTAAAATTGTTTAAAGTTTTCTTTGTTTAAAGTTTTGCAAAGTTACGAAGTTTACATTCAAGTGCTTTATTTGAATTATAAAGTTTTGTTATAGTTTAATTAGATTTTGAAACGAAAAGAATACCCCAATGCCACATAATACTCTGGAGAAATTTTAGACAAACCAAAACCTCCAGAAATATCGAATTGATGATTGGGATTTAACAGATACGTTAAACCTGCATCAAAGCGATGATCTGGTTTTTCAATTTGTGGTACAAATCCATAAAATTCAATATAACAACCCACTTTTTCCGTCAGAGAATATCCAGAGGTTAGGGTATAAATAAAAGTGGGTTCTGCCGATTCTCCATTCCATTCAGCACCTAAATTGTAACTCAAGGATTGTTTTTTTGAAAGCGTATGTTGCATCGTGAATCGAAATTCGGGAGCATAATAACTGGTTTGCAATTGCTTCGAACCGAGTTTTGGAATTCCAATATGACCAATAAATGACGTAATCGGAATGATACCTTTTTCTTCAAAAAGACGGGTTTTAAAACCTATTAATATGGGATTAATTCCGGAAATGTTATTAGAAAAATCATCTTCAATACTATATTCCGTGATGAGGCGCAATTCAAAATGATTGTTTATTCCAAAGCGGGTCAAGATTGTTGGTGCTACAATCTGCGCAGTTTCACTATTTGTTTTTTCATAAGTAAATCCATTCTCTAACTGAAAATAATTTTTTGGTACAATAAACGGACATTCGGTTTGATCGGGTCTGTCTGTTTGTATTGAAGGCATTTCTTGAGCCAACAAGTGGTTTTGTAACATCAAAAAGACAAATAGGAATCCTAAAGATTTTTTCATTTAGATAAATATTAATATATTTTTAGACAAATCTAAAAAAAATATTACTCAAATCAAATATTTTGTTATTTTTGTATTGAAAATAATATGAAACCATGAGCAAATCACTCGAAGAAGTAAACGAATCGGTATCGGCACAAAATAAAACATCAACTTTCCGAAAAATATTAGCGTTTTTTGGCCCCGCTTATTTAATATCAGTGGGTTATATGGATCCCGGAAATTGGGCTACTGATTTAGCTGGAGGAAGTCAGTTTGGGTATTCCTTACTTTGGGTTTTACTAATGAGTAATATCATGGCGTTGTTGTTGCAAAGTTTAAGCGCCCGATTGGGCATCGTTACCCAACGTGATTTGGCTCAGGCTTCGCGTGAAACCTACTCCAAATTCATCAATTATATTCTGTACTTTTTGGCCGAAATAGCGATTGCGGCTTGTGATCTTGCCGAGGTTTTGGGTATGGCGATAGGGCTCAATTTATTGTTTGGAATTCCGCTGCTTCAAGGGGTTATGATTACTGTTTTGGACACCTTCTTGCTTTTATTCTTAATCAACAAAGGCATCCGAAAAATGGAAGCCTTTATCATTGCTTTGGTTGCCATCATTGGGTTTTCGTTTATTTTCGAAATGATTTTTGCCCAACCCGAAATTGGGAATGTTTTGAGCGGTTTAATCCCAAGTATTCCAACCGAAGAAGCTTTGTATATTGCTATTGGAATTATTGGAGCCACTGTGATGCCGCACAATTTGTACCTTCATTCCTCTTTGGTGCAAACCCGAAAGTTTGACCGAAGTGTTGCAGGAATTAAACAGGCTTTGAAATACAATTTTATTGATAGCACCATTGCTTTAAACCTCGCTTTTTTTGTGAATGCCGCTATTTTAATATTGGCAGCCGCTACTTTTTATAAAAATGGATTGTTTGAAGTTGCCGAAATTCAAGATGCACACCGACTTCTGGAACCCATGTTAGGAACGCAGTGGGCACCCATTTTATTCGCAATCGCTCTAATTGCTGCCGGCCAAAGCTCTACTATTACAGGGACTTTGGCAGGACAAATTATTATGGAGGGTTATCTCAATTTGCGGATTCAGCCATGGGTTCGCCGCATTATTACTCGACTTATTGCTATAGTACCAGCTGTAATTGTGATTTCTATTTTTGGCGAAAGCGTTACAGGAAAAATGTTGATTTTAAGCCAAGTGATTTTGAGTTTACAGTTGGGTTTTGCTATCATTCCGTTGATCCATTTTGTGTCGGATAAATCAAAAATGAAAGGTTTCCATATTTCAAGAGTGACCCAAATTGCTTCTTGGATTGTGGCTACTATAATTGTTTCCTTGAATGCCAAATTGGTTTTCAACGAAATTCAAGGCTGGTTAGAAACTTCGACAAATCCAATAGTTCTTTGGTTTACGGTAGTTCCGTTGGCATTTAGTTTTCTAATTTTATTATTGTATATCGTTTTCAAGCCTTTTGTTATTAAGGCAAAACCAAATATTGTCAATCATTCGCCCCACAATTTGAAACTTCAATTTTCGCAAACAGGAAGTTTTACCAATAAAAATATTGCGATTACTGTCGATTTTTCAAATGCCGATGAAATTGCTATCAATAGTGCATTTGAACTGGGTGGAATCGAAGCGAAATACACTTTAATTCATGTTGTCGAAACCGTAGGAGCGATTATGTATGGAGAAAATACAGACGATCATGAAACTTTGATAGACGAAAAATTATTGCTTGAATACCAAGAAATGCTTACTAAAAAAGGATATAAAGTGACAACAAAATTAGGTTTTGGAAAACCAAACAAAGTGATTCCAACACTAATAAATGCGGAACCATTTGATGTATTAGTGATGGGAACTCACGGACACACTGGTTTGAATGATATGCTTTTTGGCACAACGGTAGACAATGTGAGGCATAAAATAAGAATCCCGTTGTTTATTGTGAAAATTTGAAAACAGTATTAAGACAATAGTATCAAGTATTATGACTTAGGTATTAATTGCATTTCTTTTTACTTCTAACCTCTAACTTCTAAACTCTAAATGACTTTATCAGAAGAAAATTACCTCAAAACCATTTATCATCTCATTTCTATTTCAAATGCGGAAGTTAGCACCAATGCAATTGCCGAAATGATAGAAACCAAAGCGTCGTCGGTAACGGATATGCTCAAAAAACTAGCCGAAAAAGATTTGGTTAATTATGTGAAATACCAAGGCGTTTCCCTTACCGAAAAGGGGAAATTAGCTGCCAAAATGATTGTGAGAAAACACCGTCTTTGGGAAGTATTCCTAGTCGAAAAACTAGATTTTTCTTGGGACGAAGTACATGATATTGCCGAACAATTAGAGCATATAAAATCAGAGAAATTAATTAATAAGCTAGATGATTTTTTAGGAAACCCGACCAAAGACCCTCACGGCGATCCGATTCCAGATGCCAATGGAAACATTGTTATTATCGAAAAAATGTTGCTTTCGGAATTGACTCAAAATCAAGTAGGAATATGTGTGGGCGTGAAAGATTCTTCGGCAGATTTTTTGAAATATTTAGACAAAAATGAAATTGCCTTAGGCTCGAAAATCGAAATTCTAACTAAAGAAGACTTCGATTTATCCCTTAAAATAAAAGTAGCTCAACGGGAAATAACGATTTCTAATAAAATTGCCACTAATCTTTTTGTGAAATTGATGTAATGTTGTTCAATTTGAAAAATAAGAAGATCTATTATATAAGTTTTATGCTAATGAATAGCTGAAAATCAATTCTGGATGTTAATGTTTTACCCGTTGGGTGTAATTATTGAAAACTTCTATTCGAGTGTTTTTTGTGCAGTAAAACGGAACAAAAAATGTATCGAGAATCGTTTTTAACGAAATTTTTCTTGTTCTCGATACGATTTTCTTCCGAAAATCACTCGAACTGACGAAAAATTATCATTAAAAACTAATTACACTCAACGGGTTAATGTTTTAAATTAAAGTATCTTTAAAATTATTAATTTGTTTATTCGATTAAATAAATTTTTTTTTTTTGGTTTAAAAACTATATTTGGATTTTGTAAGAATAAAATCTGTTTCAGGTATTAGTTAAAACTGACTCAAAGTGGGTATTAAATATAAATCAAAAATTAAAAAAAATGAAAAGAACTTTTAAAGTTTTGTCTGTTGCTTTTGCAATGTCAATTATGTTAACATCTTGTTATTCATACACAAGTGTTGTTGGTAAAGGTGCTCAAGGAAGTGCTGAAGTTACTAAATGGAATCATTATGTACTTGGGGGTCTTGCTCCAGTTGGAGTTTCTGATTCAAAGGAAATGGCTGGTGGAGCAACAGATTATACTGTTCATACTAGACACACTTTTATAAACGGTTTAGTAAGTAGCTTAACATTTGGAATATACAACCCAACAACAACAACTGTTACAAAATAACAATACTCAATAGGCGATAATATTTCGATATTATCGCCTTTTTTATTAAAGATGAAAAAAATAATTTTTTACATATCAGCTATAGTATCACTGTATTTGATTTACATTATAATAAATATATTTGTTTATCATTTCGAAAATTTGAACAACTTTGGTAATGGATTTTTGATTGGGAAAATTTTACTTTTGTTTGTATTCGGGATAATTATTTATAAAACATATCCTTACAAACAAGAAACTAGAAAATAGTTCAAAATATAATTGTTTTGTTTTTCTAAATTTCTTTATTCTTTCCCCAAACTGCCCACAACCGCTTTCAAAAATTCATTAAAATCAAACTTTTCATCATTGGTCAAACCCATCCGAACAATAACTAAATCCTGTGAGGGAAAAATAAATATTTTTTGCCCTTGATATCCACTCGCAAAAAACAAATCCCGCGGCGAATCAGGATAGCGACCTCCTGCATTAAGCCAAAAATGTCCTCCATACTTTCCATCGGAACCATTAGTTGGCGTGGCGACATATTTTGCCCAGGTTTCGTCAAAAAGTTGTTTACCATTCCAATTGCCTTTGTGCAGATACAACAACCCAAATTTTGCCCAATCTCTTGTGGTTGCCCAACTGTAGGACGAGCCTACATAATTTCCTGCCATATCTGTTTCGACCACCATCGAATTCATTCCGATTTTATCAATAAAATTAGTGTACCAAAAATCCAAATATTCTTGATGCGTTTTAAACTGTTGTCGCAAAATTCCTGATAGTATATTAGAAGTTCCTGATGAGTAATACCAAGTCGAATTTGGTTTTCCAACAAGTGGCTTGTGTTTTTGTGAACTTGTCATATCTTCGGACAAGTAAAGCATTTTTACTGCATCTGAGAGTTTAGAATAATCTTCATTCCATTCAAGTCCGCTATTCATATGCAATAAATCGTTTATAGTGATTTTTGACCTTTCATCCTTTGCCCATTCGGCAATTGGTGCCCGTTGCATAATGTTCATTTTTCCTTGCTTTTGAAGAATCCCAAAACATGTAGCTGTAATACTCTTTGTCATTGACCAGCCGCATATTTTAGAATTTTTATTAAAACCAGTTCCGTATTGTTCCGCAATGATTTTGTCTTTGTAAATGACCAAAACGGCTCGTGTTCTTTTATTTTGTTCGTCTTTACTATCAAAGGCATTAGCGACAGCGGTTTTCAAATTGGCATAATCTACATTTGAAAAAACAGTGTCTTTTGGTTCATTGTTACCATAAGGAAAAGGTAAATTATTCGTTAGTTTTATTCTTTTGGGAACTTCGTATGGTTTTGTAACATCAAAATCATCATTGATTAATGTAGCTCCCAAACCTTCGCGATAAATGGCTTTTCGCTCTTTAAACCCAAAAACCGAAGAAATAGCAAATTTTTCGCCTTCGTCAATTTTGTTGCTTGCTAAGAAAAGGACAGAAACATCATTATCGCCATTCTCTATCATTTCTTTAGATCGATTGTCAATGAAATGCCCAGACGCAATACTTTTGGCTGAAAAGCCAGAAATTATATCTAGCGGATAATTGATATACAAGTAATAACCTACGAGGAGTAAAACAAGAATGCCTACAATTTTGAATATTTTTTTCATACAATGTTAACTATGCTATTTTTGTAGTAAATGTAAAAATTTAAACTAATTATTAACAGCTGTTTGATAAATATAGCTTGCTATTTTATTACTTTTGTATTTAGAAAAATTCTAAATAGCGCCATGTTAGACATAAATAAAATACGAGCCGATTTCCCGATACTTTCCAGAGTCATAAACGGAAAACCATTAGTATATTTTGACAACGGAGCTACTTCGCAAAAACCACAAATAGTGATTGATGCCTATGCTAGCTACTACCAAGAAATTAACGCCAATATTCATCGTGGCGTTCATACTTTGAGCCAATTAGCCACTGATGCTTACGAAGAGTCTCGAAATAAAATCCAAAATCATATTAATGCAAAATTTCCTCACGAAGTAATTTTTACATCGGGGACAACACACGGAATCAATGCCATTGCAAATGGTTTTGCTTCGATTTTAAAACCGGGTGATGAAGTATTAGTTTCGGCAATGGAGCACCACAGTAATATTGTGCCTTGGCAAATGTTGTGCGAAAAGACAGGTGCTACTTTGAGAGTCATACCGATGAATGAAAACGGGGAATTGATTATGGCTGAATACGATAAATTGTTGTCGGATAAAACCAAAATCGTAACCGTAAATCACATTTCGAATGCGCTGGGAACCATCAATCCTGTCAAATATATTACAGACAAAGCCCATGAATATGGAGCTGCAGTTTTGATTGATGGCGCACAAGCGGTACCACATTTAAAACCCGACGTACAAGCATTGGATTGTGATTTTTATGTGTTTTCTGGACATAAAATGTGTGGTCCAACAGGAACGGGAATTTTATACGGAAAAGAAGCTTGGTTGAACAAACTTCCGCCTTATCAAGGAGGAGGTGAGATGATTAAGGAAGTGTCTTTCGAAAAAACTACTTATGCCGAATTGCCTCATAAATTCGAGGCAGGAACACCCAATATTGTTGGTGGAATTGTACTGGGAACTGCTGTAGATTATATGAACTCTATTGGTTTTGAAAACATTCAACAACAAGAAAAAGATTTAGTAGAATACGGTACACAACGATTATTAGAAATTGAAGGCTTGAAAATTTTTGGAACAGCCAAAGAAAAAACATCGGTTATTTCTTTTAATATCGAAGGAATTCATCCGTATGATATTGGTACCATTGTAGATAAATTAGGAATAGCCGTTAGAACTGGTCATCATTGTGCGCAACCAGTCATGGATTTTTTTAAAATCCCAGGAACGATTCGGGCTAGTTTTGCCTTTTATAATACCAAGGAAGAAATTGACGTTATGGTAGCAGCGGTTAAAAAAGCCCAAATGATGTTATCTTAAAATCAACAATTATGAAATCGCCATTAACAATAAGTTTGCGTAAGCAATTGAATAATCACTGAACTCCAATAAAGAGTATTGCATTGTGAAGTAAACACCAATGAATAAAAAGGCGATAACATATGTAACCGCGAATAAATAAATTTTACACATATGAAACTAATTACGATGTTTATTTTGTGCATTTCACTATGCAAAAATTGTTCAAGTCAAACCAACAAAGACTTGAAGGATACAGCTGTAGAATATATAGCTAGCACTAGAGGTTTTTATATGAAGATTAGCATCAAAGATCAAATGCTTAGTGTTTCGAAAGACAGAAATGCTTCCAATCCAGCTACCGAAACAAAAATTGCTGATGCTGATTGGGAAGAATTAATTGCTACATTTAAAACTATAGATTTAAATGGGGTAGCGGCTTTAAAATCACCAACCGAAAAAAGATTTTATGATGGCGCCGCTATTGGAAATTTAAAAATAAACCATAAAGACAAAGAATACGAATCTAGTGCTTTCGACCATGGTTATCCCCCGACAGAAATCAAAAAATTTGTAGACAAAATCAATTCATTTGTTAAAAAAGAATAATGAGCATAAAAAAAATACAGGACGAAATAATAGATGAGTTTTCGATGTTTGACGATTGGATGCAACGCTATGAATACATTATCGATTTGGGAAAAAACCTGCCATTGATTCAAGAGGAATTCAAAACCGACGACAATATCATCAAAGGATGCCAGTCAAAAGTATGGCTCAAAGGAGAACAAAATGACGACAAAATAGTTTTTACTGCCGATAGTGATGCAATTTTGACTAAAGGAATTATAGCCATTTTGATTCGAGTTTTTTCGAACCAAAAAGCTTTTGATATCTTGTCAGCCGACACTGAATTTATTGACAAAATAGGACTAAAAGAACATTTATCGCCCACTCGAGCCAATGGATTAGTTTCGATGATAAAAAACATAAAAATGTATGCATTAGCATTTGATGCAAAAAAATAATCGACTAAACATATAAGACATTGAAGTTTCAAAATTTAGTTGAAGTTTCAAAATTAAAATCTAAATTGATTTAAAATATATAAAAATAGTAATGAGATTGCTTTGCTTCGTGCCTCGCAACCCCTCGAAATGACAAAAATTATGGAACAAGAAATAGACACTTACGACCTAGGAACTGAAATTGTAGCAAAATTAAAAACCATCTACGACCCTGAGATTCCTGTTGATATTTATGAATTAGGATTGATTTATGATGTAATGGTCAATACCGATTACGAAGTAAAAATCTTAATGACATTAACATCGCCTAACTGCCCAGTTGCCGAAAGTTTGCCTAAAGAAGTAGAAGAAAAAGTAAAATCGATAGAGCACGTAAAAGATGCCGAAGTAGAGATTACTTTCGATCCGCCATGGAGTAAAGATTTAATGAGTGAAGAAGCCAAATTAGAATTGGGGATGTTGTAGCCCATCCCAACCTTCCCAAAGGGAAGGAGTAAAAAAATTATGGAAGAAATTGTAAATAAAGTAGCCAGCTCAACTCTTGTCGTTTTCGATTTAGAGGACTATTATCCAACAGCTATTCGAACCCAAATTGATTTATCACAATGGTTGATCGATGGTTTTTTGTTAAAAGAAAAAGACTTTCGAGAGTCATTGAGAAATCACGATTGGTCTCAATATCAAAACCAACTTGTTGCTATTCATTGCAGCACCGATGCCATTGTACCCGCTTGGGCTTCGATTTTAGTAGCTATTCAAGTAGCGCCATTTGCCAAGAAAGTGGTTAGTGGCAATTTTGAAGATTTAGACAGCAGTAGCTACCAAGAAATTTTAGCTGCAATAGATTATTCGATCTACAAAGACAAACCGATTATCATTAAAGGATGTTCTAAAAAACCGGTTCCTGAGAGTGCTTATATTCTAGCGGCTTCTTATTTACAGCCTTTTGCTAGAAGCATTATGTACGGCGAAGCCTGTTCGGCCGTGCCTTTGTTTAAAAAAAGCAAATAATTAAAATTTGCTAAATTATTTTTGAATACTATCTTTGCGGTCAAAAATAAAATCTAAACATGAAAAAAATTATACTTTCAGCCCTGTTCTTAGTGGCTTAAAATGGGATTTTCACTCGACTAAATGAAAAAGAATTATCCAGTCGTTGGCAA
>JAYVIN010000046.1:0-4502 GCA_043770135.1 Flavobacterium sp.
AGGCTTTATGTGGATAGGTACTCTAGATGGATTGAATAGATATGATGGCTATGAAACCAAAGTTTTTAATATTGATAAAAACAATATAAACTCTATTCCCAATAATACTGTAAGAGCACTGGCAGAAGACTCCACAGGAAAAATTTGGATCGGGACTGACGATGGTCTGTGTGTTTACAATCATTTTACAGAAAAAATTCAACAAATCAAAATCGCCTGTGCCGATAAAGATGCCTCTTTGCAGATACATTCCATACTAATAGATAAAAAATATTTATTATTAGGAACTTCTTCTGGTCTGCTTCGAACTGACATCAGTTCGACAAAACCGGATCAAATTGGAAAGGATTTTGAATGGGTGAAATTTTCAAAAAACTACAAAGTGGCAGTTTTTGACATTGAACTTTTTAAAAATGGCAGCATTTGGATCGCTACTTCAAAAGCGCTACATAGCATGGTTTTTCAAAATGAATATAAAAATCCATTAATTATTGAAACTCTAGTTGACAAAAGATTGATTAACAATATACGATTGGATATCGACGAGGACAAGTTTGGTAATTTATGGTTAATATCGCACGAAAACGGATTTGGCAGATACCGTCCGTCTACAAAAAAAATAGATTATTTTACTGAAAATCGGACTAATCTTTCCGTTACCTCTGAAATGTTTTCGAATGCAACCTTTGATAAAATAGGAAATCTATGGATTTCATCTCGAGACAAAGGCTTGTTTTTTTTAGATTCAAAAAATTTGAACGATGCAAATCCACAATTCAAAAACATACATAATAACCCTTTTGATGATAAAAGTTTAAATTCAAATTTAATATACTCACTTAATGTTACTAAGAATAATGTTTTATGGGTAGGAACAATTGGGTCGGGAATTAATATCTATGACCCTCAGCAAAAAGAATTTCAGCATTTAAAAATTGCATTATTTAATACTCAAAATCAATCTAGCTCCAATTTTATTCGATCTGTTTACGCCGATACCGAAAATTATATTTGGATGGGTACTCAAAACAATGGTTTATACCTATCAAACCGAAAAAATAAAACAATCAACAAAGTTGGATTTGGGAATCAATCATTGTTTTATATAAACAACATTGGAGATGGCAATGTTATTGTTTGCTCTTCGAAAGGAGTAAGTATTGTAAAAAGAATAAACAATGAAATAAATATAGTGAGTTCAAATTTTTCCAATGCTTATTTTTATGCTTGCAAAACAAGTAATAACATTGTATGGTTAGCAAGTTTAGGTGGGCTAACAAAATGTAAAATTGATAAGGGAAATTTAACGGTGGAGAAATCATACAACAAATCTACTTCACCCAAAATATCATTAAACAATTGCCGAGTACTATTTTTTGACAAATTTAGAAACGAACTTCTTGTTGGAACGGAAGGTGGTGGTCTTAACATCCTTAAATTAGATAAAAAGCAGAATGTTAGAAAAGTAACTGTTTTTAAAAAAAATAATTCCCCAAATTCAATTAGCAACAATTACATCCGATCAATAACCAGAGATTCCTATGGCAATTTTTGGATTGGAACTTTCGAGGGTTTAAATAAACTAATTCGCAGCAAAACCAATGGGGTGATAAGCTTTAAAAGTTATTCAAAAAGCGATGGATTACCGAACAACTTGATTCAATCAATTGTTGAAGACAATAATAAAAAGCTATGGATTGGTACAAATGGTGGTTTAAGTAAATTTGATTACAAAAATGGGCAGTTTATTAATTATTCCATAATTGATGGTTTACAAAGCAACGAATTTTCAGAGCATACTGTTTTTAAAAAACCAGATGGTGAAATTATTATTGGTGGAATAAATGGTATAAACACTTTTTATCCTGAAAAAATACGCCCTAATAATATTCTCCCTAAAACAACAATAACTGGCTTTTATCTTTTTAATAAAAAGGCTGAAATTGCGGATGATAATAATGAAAACTCACCTTTAATAAAAAGTATAATTCTTACCGATGAAATACGTCTAGAACCAGACCAAAACAGTTTTGGTTTTGATTTTTCATCTATGCTACTTACTGCACCAGAAAAAGTGAAATACGCCTATATGTTAGAAGGATTTGACGAAGATTGGCAATACACCGATTCGAAAAATCGTAGAGCAAATTATACTAATTTAAAGTACGGAAACTATGTTTTTAAAGTAAAGTCAAGCAATATTGACGGCAAATGGGAGGAAAAACCTAGAGCAATTAAAATCGATATAAGAACACCTTTTTTATATACGTGGATTGCGTTTATATTCTATTTTTTAATTATTGGATCACTTTTAATTTATTTTGCAAATTATACGGTTATTAAATATACAACCAAAAATAAAATGGTTTTAGATAATATTCATAGTAATAAATTACATGAATTGGATGAATTAAGAAATCGCTTTTTTATTAATATCTCTCATGATCTACGTACACCGTTAACTTTAATTAGTAGTCCGCTTGAAATTGTATTGAAAATGAAAGATTTACATCCAGACATACAATATCATCTTAGTTTGACGCAGCAAAATGTAAAAAAACTAAAATACATAACGGAACAACTTTTAGATTTTAGCAAGGCTGAAGCGGGTAAACTGGTACCAATTCGTAAAAACCAAAATATTGTTTCCTTTATTACACATGAAGCCACCCACTTCAACCATAGTTTTAAAAGTAAAGGACTAGAATTTTATATTACCTCAAATGAAGAAGCAATTTATACTAGTTTCGATGCTGACATGATTTCTAAAGTGTTTTTTAATATAGTTTCAAACGCTATCAAACATACTCATGATGGTGAAATAAATGTAACTATCGACAGAGTTTCGGCATCTTTACCAGAAAAACTCAAAAAGTCGGAATACACTATTTTCATTAGAATTGATATTCAAGATTCTGGCGAAGGCATTGAACAATTAGAAATTGATAAAATATTTGATCGTTTTTATCACGGCCATAGCAAAGATGAAAAAGGCTATGGGATCGGGCTGTCTCACTGTAAAGACTTAATTGAAGCGTCCGAAGGAATAATTGAAGCAAAAAGTAAATTAGGCTTTGGTACCACATTTAGCATTTTTATTCCGGATATAATAACAAGAGCACAACAGCAGGACGAGAATTTAATAACAGAAGAATCTGACGAAAACAACAATGAATCACAAATTGAAATTTCAAATGAAATAATCTTATCTGAAACTTCCGGTAAACAAAAAATACTGATAATTGAGGATAATGAAGATATGCGTAATTTTATCAGCCATGAACTGGAAAAAGAGTACAAGGTATTTGAAGCTAAGGATGGTTTAGAAGGACTGATAATGGCCGAGAAATTCTTTCCAGATTTAATTGTAAGTGATGTAATGATGCCTAATATGGACGGAATAGAATTCTGTAGAAAAATTAAATTAAATATTAAAACCAGTCATATTCCAGTAATCCTACTTACAGCAAAAAACGAAGAAAAAACAAAACATGAAGGTATAAGAATAGGCGCTGACGACTATATTTCGAAACCATTTGAAATGGAATACTTGGTATTAAGGATAAAAAACATTTTGAAAACAAGGGAACAACTCCGGAAATTGTTCCAATTAAACAACAGCTTAAACCCATCTGCAATTACGGTATCATCTTTAGACGAAAAGTTTTTAGCGCAATTGATGAAAGAGATGGAAAATGGCATTTCCGACCCTGATTTTACAGTTATTTCGCTTGAATCAAAAATGGGAATGAGCCATTCTAATTTTTATCGTAAAATTAAAAATATAACGGGCCAGTCAGGCAAAGATATATTGTTGGATTTGCGTATGAAACGTGCAAAACAAATTTTAAAAGACACAAAGGGAATTCGTATTTCTGAAGTGGCGTATATGGTAGGATATACTAATCCTAAGTATTTTAGCCAAAGTTTCAAAGAATTTTTTGGGGTATTGCCTTCTGAGATAGAAAAATAGCTCCTTTGATAAATGGTAAGTAACAAGAATCACCCATTGAAGTAAATCTCATTGTTATTCATTTATAGTAGACCTCACAGGTTTTAAAAACTTGTGAGGTCTTTCATTTAAAAAAACGTATAGTTTCAAACCTTTATTCGCATTATTAATCTAAAGAATTCTATTCTTAGTTTAGCTCATTGGGTTAAATATTGCTATTAAAATCCAAACCTTTGTTTGTAAAAGACCATAGGCTACAAAAAGTGGAAACTTCATTGCAAAACACTTTTGTATTGAGTTTAGAATAAAGAAAATCCCTCTACTGGTGCTATTGCTCCTGAAGAGGGATTATTATTAAAATATTTAATTCTTTTGTCGAAAAGAAAAGGAATTAAAATTAAGAATATCTATTTTATTTAAGGGTAAAATCTCTATAAACCACTCCACTACTACGATATACAAGTGTGTCTTTACATCTATGAACATCCCCCAACGCATCTGTAAATCGATAATTCAAATACAAGGTTTTACGCTTTTGACCTCCCCAAGC
>JAYVIN010000047.1:0-36245 GCA_043770135.1 Flavobacterium sp.
TTATGGAACCAGAGGTGGACCTTGGCAACCGCTTTTTGGGGAGTATGGCTTTACTTTCAAAGAAAATAAAATCTATTGTCACATTTATGAAGGATACCGGGATCTTAAATCTGGAACCTTTACAACCCAATCCATAGGTAAAAACAATGTGAGTAAGGTGGTTAATCTTTATGATGGTAAAGAGCTTAATTTTTCGAAAAATAAAAATAATACTCTGACCGTAAGTGGGGTTGATTATACCCTAAACCCGGCAACCACAATAATAGAAATAACATTAACTACGGAACTGTATTAATAAAAGTTGAACAGAAAATAAATTGCTCAAATTCTTATGATACCAATTCAAAACAAAGACGAAGTAAGTTCTTAAAATCTTGTTTGTGTTTTGTGAAATTTCAGATATTGCAGCAAAAGTTTCCAGTTTTAAGTCTGTTTTGAACCTAAAATTAACAGATTTAACGATAAAATCAAACTCTAAAAAAGAGGGGATTATCAAACCTTTATTCTATATGAAATGACAAACTAATTAAAGACAGCATTATGGCTGTCTTTTTTTTGTAATTTTACCATAAAATAAAAGTATGCGTTTATTTCTGAAAATATTTTTTTTATTCACTATAGGAACTGTTTTTTCTCAAGATATAAATAGTGAAAACACACCTAATATAAAAATTGATTCTTTGTATAGGGAAGATCAATTCTATTTTGGATTTACCTACAATACTTTGCAAAATAAACCAGCAGGTTTGGTTCAGACCAAATTTTCTAAAGGGTTTTCCGCAGGTTTCCTTAGAGATATGCCTATCAACAAAAGGAGAACCATTGCAATAGCTACAGGTATTGGCGTTTCTTATGCTAATTTTAACCAAAATATCAGTATTTCTAAAACGAATCAAACAACCGTTTACACCATTATTGATTCGGATATTTCATTCAAAAAAAACAGGTTTACTCAACTTTTAATTGATGTACCCCTTGAATTGAGATGGAGAAGTTCCACTTTTGAAAGTCACAAGTTTTGGAGAATTTATGGCGGGGCCAAATTAAGTTATTTAGTTAACAATAGATCTATTTATGAAGACAATCAAGGTAAAATAATTGTTTCTAACAACCCAGATTTTAGAAAATTGAATTACGGAGTGTATCTATCTGCGGGATATAACACCATCAATCTGTATGCCTATTATGGATTGAATTCAATATTTCAGTCTGCAAAAATTGGTGCTGAATCTATTAATATGAATTCATTGAATATTGGGGTAATTTTTTATATTTTGTAAACTTATTTTAGGACGAGACAGATTATGAAATCCATCCAAGAACTATTCAAAACCAACCCTTCCCTTCTAGGCGAACCAGAAGTAGCGCAACTTTTGGAGTATTGCGAGCAATTGCAAGATGAAATCGTGGAGTTCAAATTTCAGAAAACCAACAACAAAGAATTAGCAATGCTCGATATGCTGAAAGAAGTCATTAAAGGGTGCAACGCAATCGAAAAAAAACAAATGGAACACGAGCGTTTTGGTTACGAAGCACCCGATTATCCTGCAACTATTTCGAACTTGCAACGCTATATCTTAAAGCGTTGTCAGGACGAAAAAATTTATTTGTGATTTGTTTTTTACACGAAACTTTGTTGGTGTAGTTTTTTAATCTGTATTAACTTGTGAAATTTGTATCTTCTAAAAAAGAATTTAGTTTGTTGATTACACTTTCAATTGGAATAGTACGCATAGCGTCTTCATAACCTTTCACTTTTTTATTCCCGTAAACCGAAGTAGGTAATTTTGGAAACAAATTTCTATCCGAAACTAAAGCGTTTTCTAGTGGCTGATTGAAAGGTGAAAATCCAGCATAAGGATGTGTTGCTCCCCAAAGGGTAATGACTTTTACGCCAAGCATTGCCGCAATATGAGCATTTCCAGAATCCATAGAAAGCATTACATCAAGATTAGAAATGAGTTGCAATTCTTGCTGAAAATTTAGTCTTCTAGCCACTACGACTACGTTTTCTTTGCCTTTCGAAAGTAATTCTAGTTGTTCGATTTCCTTTTTTCCACCACCAAAAAGCAAAATTTTATGGGTTTTGGTTGAAGCTAATTTATCAATTACTTGCTGCATTAAATCCAACGGATAAATTTTAGAATCGTATTGGGCAAAAGGTGCAATTCCGATGCGTTTTTGCTGAGAATTACCTATAAATTCTAGTGTTTCATAATCTAAAACCGCTTTCTCAGGAAAATTTGTCCCGAAACTTCGGGACGACAAATCGACTGAAAAACCCAGTTCTTCAAACACTTTTACTTGTCTTTCGAACATGGTAGGCAGTGGCTTGAAGATTTTGTTTTCAGAACGTGTTAAAGCTGCTTTTTCGGCTCTACCTTTATCAACTGAAGCCGTTTTTTTTCCGCTCAAGGCGAAAAGTGTTCGAATAACTTTAGACCGCAGAACGTTATGCAAGTCGGCGAAAGCATCGATGTCTAAGGCATTCAAATCTTGGAATAATCGCAACAATCCAAAAAATCCTTTGTGCCGTTTTTTTTCATCGAAAGCAAAAAAAGTGAGATTGGGTATTCCTTCAAAAAAAGGTTTGAAAAACAGTCGGGAAATTACCGTGATTTGTATTTGGGTGTTTTGCGAAACAAAAGCCCTTAAAACAGGCACCGTCATGGAAACATCTCCCATGGCGGAGAGTCGCATAACGGCTATATGTTGGATTTTTTTGGACAATTTTGGAATATTATAATTTACGTTTTTATATAAAATGTGGTGAAATGTTGTAAAATGGCGTACTTTTTTGGCCCTTTTCTGGCCCTTCCATTTTATATAAATCTCTTGAAAATCAAGACTTAACAACGGACTTGTTAACAAAAAGTGTTAGTTTTCAACAATTTATTGATCTTTTTCTGGCCTTTTTTTGGCCCTTTCGTTTTTATTTTCCAAATCAGAAATAGTTTTAGAAATTGCTTCCGCATACACTTCCATTTTTTTTATATACTCATCATTAATTTTATATATTGAAGTAGACCCTTCTCCTTGTTGTTCAAGCATTTCATTAGAAACAAATTTTTCAACTCTATTTCTTACTTGTTTTCTAGATAATTTATCTTCAAAAAGACCAACAAAATCCTTCATTTTTGCTCTACCTTCTTTATATAAAAATTGTATTATTCTACTTAAAACTTCAGTCTCGTCTAATTCTTGAAGATTATAATATTTTGCTTTTTCATCTGTGAACTCATAATAATCTTTTGAAAGAATGTAATAAATAGCATTTGTCTTTCCTCTTTTTTCAATCAATTTCTTTTCTAAAAGTTTAGAAACTATTTCGCTATCTAAATCTTTTTTAGCCACATTCTTCTTTATCATATTTAAAGTAACAACTTCTAAAACAGATAATTTTTCTGTTTCTGGTAATCCTTCTTGTACCGCAACTATAAACAATGCAAAAGCTCTATCTTCTATAACGGCTGATAGTTTTAAGTTTACTTGAAAATAATCGGATTTAGAATAATCTGGTTCTGCTTTTCCTTCTGAAAGAGTATTATAAAAAATTTTATCAACTCCTTGTCCTGAACGTTCTACAATTCCTGTCTTTTGCAAAACATCTGCCAAAAGTCTATTTCTTGGAGTACTTGGTGTTTTTAATAGATTTTCTAAAGTTACTCCCGACGGAAAACCTCCCGCATTTATTATATCTAATCTTTGAGGAAATTGTTTAATCACAATTTCAGAAGTTTTTCTATAATCACGATGAGTTATTGAATTATTTACAGATTCTCTAATGACTTCTTCATTAAAATAAGGAATGTTAAAAATATAAGCCCCATCTTGAATTGGAAAACTACCGTTTCTTAAGTTAATGGTATTCCAAAGTTCATCAATTAATATAAAGAAAGGTTCAGAAAAAGGGATTCTATTATCAAAAGGGATTTGATTTTCGGCATTTCGATACTCCAACATCACAGCAGCTTGCGGAAGTATTTGGTTTAAAACTTCTTTTTTTGCGAGAAGAATTAGTGCTGCATTAGTAAGTTTTCCGTTTTTTAAAAGTTCTAAATCAGATAATAATTGTTCATTAGAAAGTGTCTTGAAGTTTGGATTGTTTTGTTTTTTAGAATATTTGTCTTTCAGAATCAAAATAGCTTTTTCGTCTAAATCCGAAATTGTTAACCCTTCACAAAACTGTTGAGAAAAATCAGGTTCTTGCTCTTGAATAATTTTTAAATAAACTGCGTCTGACATTGGTTTCAATTCTTCTCCAACACGCATTAAAGCGACGTCCTCAAATTTAAAAACTCTTCCTGCTGGACGACTTGGAACTTCTATCACCAAGACTCTTTTTTGGTTTTCATAGAGTTCGTATACTTTGGGACGAATTCCCAAATCGGTATAAATTTTGGCTTCTAACTCGCCTATTGAGTCTATATTTTGTTTGGTACCTATTACTTCGTGAGGATAATTATCGCTCATTCCGATCACTAAATACCCTCCTTCTTCATTGCATAAAGCTGTCACATAACCTAAAATACATCTTCTTCTATCGCTTGGTTTTGGCTTACTCCCACCATCATAAGAAATATTTCCGCCTTCGCCTTTTTTAAATTCAACTTTGTCTTCTGACTCTTTGAGTTTTTTAAGTTTATCAATAGTTATCATAGACAAATTCGTTTCTAACAAATGTTATTTACTTCTTATTCTGATACAAAACAGGATTCAAATCATCGTCATTGTACATTTTCATTTGTTTGTACACTTTCATGAATTTATCTCCATGTTCGATGTCAGTAAGCAAATCATCAATTGCGGTGGACAAATCGGTTCTTTGTTCTAACAAAACGTTCAATTTTGCCTGACATTTGTCCCTATGATCTTGCGAAGCTTCGACACGATTGGCTTCTTCTTGCATGTGATAAATTTTCAATGCCAAAATAGACAAACGGTCAAACGCCCAAGCTGGACTTTCAGAATTGATTTTGGCACTATCTTTCAAGACCACGTGAGCAAACTTTTTAAGAAAATATCCGTCAATATATTCTACCATATCAGTTCGTTCTTGATTGGAAGCATCAATTTTTCTTTTCAAAATCAAAGCAGCAACAGGATCAATATTTGGGTCACGAATAATATCCTCAAAATGCCATTGAACGGTATCAATCCAATTTTTAAGATAAAGCAAATGCTCGAATTTATCTTTCGGAAAAGGATTGTTTATCGGTTGGTCTACACTATCAAACAGATGATAATCTTGGATACTTCGCTTGAAGACAGAATACGCTAGTTTTGAAAACATATCTTTAATTTTTATTTACACAAATATACTTTTTATCCCTTTATAATGAAGCAATAAATTTCAAACATTAAGCGACTGTCGAAGAAATTATTAAAAATGAAAAGACGCTTTGTGCTAAATTACACCTGAGAAAAAAACGAGAAAAAACTACAGAGAATTAGAACCGTTAAAACAATTTCTTGTTTCACTTTTAGCTGTTTTATTTCGATGTGACTTGTTGCTATCATAGCTAAAGGAGCAAAAGTAAAGAGTAGTAAATCGTTGCTTTTGTTGGTAGAAATTACAAAAATTACAATGCCAATAAAAAAGGAAGCTATGATTTTTTTGAAAGAAGTTTGCAAGAGCAAAGGTTTGTTTGACAAAGTACCAAACATAGAAACTACAAAAAATAGGGCTACCGTCAAATAAATTGAAAAAGCAGCATTTTGATAATTATTGGTAAAATAATCTATTTCGAAATGGGTTGTGGCGTTTGTAGTTATTGTTTCGATAATGCTTTTATTGAAGGTTATTGAAAAAAATGTGCAAATAATTCCCACTACAAAAAGAGCAATAAATGGCAAGACCCAGTTTCTATAATCTCTTGAAACATGAAACAAGATGGAAATAAAAACCAAGACAATATATAAAATACACCAAAAATGAAACATAGATGCAATAAAAATCCATAGTGATGCATCAAATATTTTTTCTTTGGAAGCCTTTAGCGATTGCAAAGAAATTAACCTGCGCAATGCTAAAAGAACAAAAAAATTGGCTAAAATTAATTTAGTGTTATCTAATGCTGAAGGGAAAAAAAGTAGAAATAAAAAGTAAAAAAAAATAGTGTAACCGCTGTCTTTGCTTAATCCGTTTTTTTTGGCAACAAAATTAGCTAGCAAAATCGATCCTAACAAAATCGAAAATAATCCAACTTTCTTAAATAATGAAAAACTAGAATTGAACCAAGATAAATCCTGAAATTGGTACAATAAAAAGAAAACTAGCATTAAAAGTACAACCAAAATTAAATTTAATGGTGTAGATTTTTTAAAAACACTTGTTATCATAAGGATATTTTATACTTTTGTGACTGTAAATATAATACTTACGCAAAGATGAAACGAGCCAAGTAATTTTTATTCGTTAAAAAAATTTCAAAGGCCAATTACATCAAATAAAATTAACAAATAAAATTGATACGATGAAAGCATTTTTTGAAGGAATACAATGGTTATTCGAAACCATATTTTTCATTCCACAAGATTTTCTAAGAGAATTAGAACTGACTCACTGGTTTGCAGCAAATACAATTAACTGGATTTTTATGATTATTTGTGCTGTTGCAATGGTGTACTGGTGCAAACAATTAAAAATATTTGACGAAAAAGGAGAAGAAAACCAAGATACTACGGCTCACTCTTTCTTAAAGTAAATCATTGCCAATATCTTTTCTAAAATACATCTTATCAAAATGTAGCTTTTCTATGTTTTGATAAGATTTTTTTATGGCCTCTTGAAAGTCATTCCCATACGATGTTACTGCCAAAACTCTTCCGCCATTACTTACAACATTTCCGTTATCCAATTTTGTCCCTGCATGAAAAACTATTGAGTCTTGAATAGTTTCTAATCCAGTAATTACTTTCCCTTTTTCAAAATCCTCAGGATAACCGCCAGAAACAAGCATTACAGTTGTTGCACTTCTTGGATCAATTTCAAGTTCGAATTCGTTGAGCTTTTCATTGGCTACAGCCAAAAACAATTCGACCAAATCCGATTTCATTCTTGGAACCACCACTTCAGTTTCTGGATCGCCCATTCTCACATTGTATTCGATAACTATTGGCTCGTTATTGACATTGATTAATCCAATAAAAACAAAGCCTTTATATTCTATTCCGTCTTTTTGAAAACCTTCTATGGTGGGTTTTACGATGCGTGTTTCGATTTTTTCCATTAAAACTGCGTCAACGTAAGGAACTGGAGAAACGGCTCCCATTCCGCCTGTATTTAGTCCTGTGTCGCCTTCACCAATGCGTTTGTAATCTTTGGCAGTTGGTAGAATCTTATAACTTTTTCCGTCAGTCAAAACAAAACAACTTAATTCGATTCCGTCTAAGAATTCTTCGATTACCACTTTGGAACTTGCGGCACCAAATTTTTGGCCCACCAACATATTTCTTAATTCTTCTTTGGCTTCCGCCAAATCCTGAATAATCAAAACACCTTTTCCTGCTGCCAATCCATCGGCTTTCAAAACATAAGGAGGTTGCAACGTTTCTAGAAAATCGCAACCTTTTTCAACAGTTTCTGCTGTGAAACTATCGTAGGCAGCAGTAGGAATGTTATGTTTCATCAAAAACTCTTTTGCAAATTCCTTACTTCCTTCAAGAGTTGCACCTAATTTTGATGGCCCAATTACTGGAATATCTTTTAAATCTGAATCATTTTTAAAAAAGTCGAAAATCCCTTTTACCAATGGATCTTCGGGTCCTACAACTACCATTTCTATTTTTTCCTTCAGCACTAATACTTTTACAGCATCAAAATCCGTTGGACTAATGTCAACATTAATAGCTATCGAAGCAGTTCCTGCATTTCCAGGAGCTACAAAAAGCGTGTCGCAAAGCGTACTTTGAATCATTTTCCAAGCAAATGCGTGCTCTCTTCCTCCAGAACCTAAAAGTAAAATTGTCATTGTGTAGTTGTTAAGTTGGGCAAAAATAGTCTGTTTTATTTTTAAATAATAATTTTTTTTACTTACTTTTGACGTTAGTAACGCAAAAAGTATGATGATTTCATTTGGATCTAAAGAAACTGAGAAAATCTGGAACGGGATTGTTGTGAAAAAGCCTTCGATTGAAATTCAACAAATAGGCAGAAGAAAACTAAGAATGCTCAATAGCTCCCAAGACTTGATGGATTTAAGAATTCCTCCGTCTAATAGATTAGAAAAATGGAACGGAAATTTAAAAGAGTATTATAGTATTAGAATTAACAACCAATGGCGCATTATTTTTATATGGGAAAACGGAACTGCTTCTAATGTTGAAATTGTTGATTATCATTAAAAACTAAAAATTATGGAAAAACTAAAAAACATACATCCAGGTGAAATTTTACTAGAGGAATTTCTTGTTCCTTTGGAAATAACTTCGTACCGTTTGTGCAAAGATTTAAAAATTCCGCAAACTCGAATTTCTGAAATCATTAAAGGAAATCGAAGAATTACTGCTGATACTGCATTGCGATTAAGTCATTATTTTGGAAATTCTGCTAAATTTTGGTTGGGTTTACAAGACGATTTTGACATTGAAGAGGAAAGTGAAAATAAAAAACAAGAATTAGAATCAATCAAGAAGTTTGATTTTCAAAAAGTAGCCTAAATGTTTCCACTATTCAATTTTTCGCTTTTGATTAACGGTTTTCCCTTGAAGAAAGCAAAAGCCGAATTGCAAAAAATTCAGTCAATTCCAGAACAAGAATATGAATCGTTCCTGGCTACCAAAAAAAAAGAAATTGTTGACTATCATTTAAAAAACAATAGTTCTTATCTACAATTTGTTGGCGAAACAATCCCAAAAACATGGGCAGATATTCCCATAATGTACAAAAAGGACTTTCAAAAACCACTAATCGAAAGACTTTCCTCGGGATTTAGTTTAAAAAACACCTACGTCAATAAAACATCTGGCTCTAGTGGGGATCCTTTTGTTTTTGCCAAAGACAAATTCTCGCATGCCCTTACTTGGGCGATTATTTTTGACCGTTTTGGATGGTATGGAATTGATTTTAACAGTTCATATCAAGCTCGATTTTATGGAATACCTTTAGATTTTATAGGCAATACCAAAGAACGTATCAAAGACTTTATGGGGCACCGATTGCGGTTTCCTATTTTTGATTTATCGGATAAAATTTTAGAGCAGTTTTTGCAACAATTTAGAAACAAAAAATTTGATTACATCAACGGATACACGAGTTCCATTGTTTTGTTTGCCAAATTTTTGCAACAAAAGAATATCGTTTTAATCGATGTTTGTCCTACATTGAAAGTCTGTGTTGTTACCTCAGAAATGCTTTTTGAGGAAGATAAAATCCTGTTGGAAAAACAATTTGGTGTTCCTGTTGTTAATGAATATGGTGCTTCGGAACTGGATTTGATTGCTTTTGAATCCCGAAGCTTCGGGACAAATGGCGAATGGCAAGTGAATTCTGAAACACTTTTTATTGAAGTTTTAGACGCCGAAAACAACGTTTTATCTTATGGGAAGGAAGGTCGCATCGTAATTACCTCTTTGTATAATAAAGCGCATCCTTTTATCCGATATGATATTGGCGACATCGGAATTTTAGACGAAAAAAGCACACCAAAAAAACCGATTCTGCAACAACTAATTGGTCGAACTAATGATATTGCCCTTTTACCAAGTGGTAAAAAATCCCCCGGACTAACTTTTTATTATGTCACCAAAAGTATTATCGAAGACGATGGTGACGTTAAGGAATTTGTAATCAAACAAACAAAAATGGATGCTTTTGAAATAGAATATGTGAGTGAAACCGAATTAAATCCATCGCAAATTCATAAAATTGAAGCCGCAATTGCTTTATATTTGGAAAAAGGACTGATTTTTACATTTGTTAGAAAAGAAAAACTAGAACGAAGTAAAAGCGGAAAATTGAAACAATTTGTTTCGAGCCTCACCCCAACCCTCTCCAAAGGAGAGGGAGTTTTAAGTAAATAATTGGAGGTCGCAAATTGCGACCTCCAAATTGAATCTTGAAGTCGCAAATTGCGACATCAAAATGTTTAAGGTCACAATTTGCGACCTTAAAGAAAATAAAAAGATAATTTATGGAAAACGAAATACTACTTTCTGAAGAATTGATTTCTAATAAAATTTACTTTATTAGAAACCAAAAAGTGATGTTGGATCGTGATTTAGCTTTACTTTATGGAATTGAAACCAGAGTTTTAAAACAAGCTGTAAAAAGAAATATATCCAGATTTCCCGAAGATTTTATGTTTGAACTTAATAAATCAGAGTTTGAAAATTGGAGATCACAATTTGTGACCTCCAATTCCGACAAGATGGGTTTACGTTATTTACCAATGGCATTCATGGAACACGGTGTTCTTATGTTATCAAGTGTTTTGAAAAGCGACAAAGCTATACAGACTAATATCCAGATTACGCGTATATTTTCAAAAGTGCGACAAATGCTCTTGGACACCACCGATTTAAAAATAGACATTCTTAAAATTCAGAAAAAATTAGAGAACCACGAGATTGCTTCGTACCTCGCAAAGACAAATCGGAATCCTATTTGGATGAATTGTCAAAGAAAAAAGAAAATGAAACACCACGAACAAAAATTGGTTACAAAAAATAAACTAACAAAAGAAAGAAGATTGCTTTGCTTTGTGCCTCGCAACTCCTCGCAATGACAAAAAAATGAAAATAACTATAGTCGCAGGCGCAAGACCTAATTTTATCAAAATAGCACCCATTATCAAAGCGATTGAAAAAAAGCAAAACGAAGGGGCGAATATTTCCTATCGATTGGTTCATACCGGTCAGCATTATGACAAAAACCTCAGCGATACTTTTTTCGATGAATTGAATATACCGAAACCCAATAGTAATCTGGAAGTGAAAAGTGGTTCGCAAGCCGAGCAAACAGGAGCTATTATGGTAGCTTTTGAAAAAGAATTACAACAAAACCCATGTGATTTGGTTCTGGTAGTTGGCGATGTCAATTCGACGATGGCCTGTGCAATAGTGGCCAAAAAACAAAATATAAAAGTCGCTCACGTCGAAGCTGGAATTCGGTCTGGCGATATGACCATGCCCGAAGAAATCAACAGAATAGTGACCGATAGTATCAGCGATTATTTCTTCACCACCTCAACTTCGGCATCCGAAAACTTGTTGAAATATGGAGTTGAAAAATCCAATATCCATTTTGTAGGCAACGTGATGATTGATACTTTATACCAAAATTTGAACCGGATCTTTGAGCCAATATTCTGGAATGAATTTGAATTAGAAACTGGGAATTATATTATTCTCACGCTACATCGCCCATCGAATGTAGATGAAGAACTATCTTTAATTCAATTATTGCACGGAATTGACAAACTGGCTGGCAATAAAAAAGTAATTTTTCCAATTCATCCCCGAACCAAAGCGATTTTAGGTGAAACCAATTTAGCATTGAAAAACATTCTTTTTGTTGAACCTCAAGGCTATTTAAATTTTATGTACCTCATCAAAAATAGTTTTGCCGTGATTACGGATTCGGGCGGAATATCAGAAGAAACTACCGTTTTGGGAATTCCTTGTTTTACGATGCGAAATAATACCGAAAGACCAGAAACACAAAGTATTGGAACCAATACTTTGGTAGGTACTTCGATAATAAATTTAAAAAAATTATTTGGAGAATTTATTCATCACGATAACAATCGGGAGGAAAAACGAAAAGCAGGAATTCCTGCCCTTTGGGACGGAAAAGCTTCGGAAAGGATTATTGAAATTTTACTGAAAAATTAAACCCAATTTTGTCATTCCGTAGGAATCTCAACAAACCTTAAATCAGTAATTTTAGATTCCTACGGAATGACAAAAAGAGTAAAAAAATGCAAGAAATTCTCATCATATCGAATTATTATCCTCCAGAAAAAGGGGCGGCTGCCAATAGAATAGAACAATTAGCCCAAAAATTGCATCAAAACAACTACAAAGTTTCAGTACTTTGTCCGTTAGCAAATTATCCAAAAGGGGAATTATTTCTAGAGTACAAAGGCAAATTTTACGTAAAAGAAAATCTTCAAAATATAACAGTAAAAAGGCTTTGGATATATCCGAGTGTCAGTAAAAATATCTTCAAAAGAACCTTGTCGGTTTTGTCTTTTTCGTCAAGCTTGTTATTTTACTTGCTATTTCATAAAACTCCTCATAAAGTTATCGTACAATCCCCTCCTTTGTTGTTGTCTTTCATCTCCGTTTTAGTACTATCGCTTCAAGGAAAAAAAATAATTTTAAATGTATCCGATTTATGGCCTATCGCAGCAATCGAATTAAAGGCTTTAAAAGCAGATAGCATTTCACATAAGATTTTGTTACTCATAGAAAAATTCATCTATGCTAAAGCTAGTCTAATCTTTGGTCAATCGAACGAAATCCTTAGTCACATAAAGACCCTTTTTCCGAATAAAAATTGCTATTTGTATCGCAATTTCCCTGATCATAACGATTCCAAAATTAATTTCGAAATAAATCCAGACGAACCTATAAAACTATTTTATGCCGGTTTATTGGGTGTGGCTCAAGGTGTTTTTGATTTGTGTGAAAAAATGGAAACCGAACATCTTAGTATGGAGTTTCATATTTTTGGTGATGGTGCCGAAAAATCACAAATTGAAGATTATATTTTAAAGAATCCCCGTAAAAAAATTGTTTTTCATGGTATGTTGGAACGATCTGATTTACATCAAAAAATTCAACAATTTGACATAGCTATAGTTCCGTTGACTACTCGGATTTATGGATCGGTTCCGTCTAAAATCTTTGAATATAGTTCCTTCGGATTCCCAATATTGTATTGTGGGGGGGGTGAAGGGGAATCAATAGTAATAGAAAACAACCTAGGTTGGGTTGCGCAAGTAGGCGATTTTGAAAGCTTGAATACTACCCTAGTCCAAATTTCAAATTCAGGAAAATTGAAAATTACTGACATAAAAAAACAAATTTTTAATCACGCTCAAATTCATTTTAACCTTGATTTGCAGATGAAGCAACTCATAGAAAAAAAGGTGTTTTAATAGGCTTTCGGTTCGCCTTTTAAGGTATTAAAAATAGTAATTAAAATTATTTTTAAGTCTAAGAAAAATGTCCAATTTTCTAGATAAAAAATATCATATTTGACCCTGTTGACAATATCTTTTTCGTTTTCTACTTCACCCCTGAATCCGTTTGTTTGAGCTAAACCTGTAATGCCTGGTTTTATAAAATGCCTTACCATGAATTTATCCACCCGTTTGGCGTACATCTCTGTATGACTTACCATATGAGGTCTTGGTCCAACGACAGACATATCACCTAATAAAACATTAAAAAATTGAGGTAATTCGTCTATACTGGTTTTTCTGATAAAATGACCCACTTTTGTAATTCTAATATCATTTTTAGAAACCTGTTCAAGATCGGCAATATCATTTAAATTCATTGATCTGTATTTATAACAATTAAACTCGTGGTAATTTAAACCATTTCGTCTTTGTTTAAAAAAAACCGGTCCTTTTGATTCTAATTTTATTAATAAGTACAATATTGGTGTTAACCATGACAATACTCCTACGATAATTATGATTGAGAAAATAACATCAAATATTCTTTTGGTTATAATATTGGAAGAAATATCTAATGGGAAGTTTCGCAAAGAAACTATTGGAATATAACCATAATAATCTAAGATTAAATTTCGTGCAATAGGTTCTTTTTCGGGTGGTATGAATTTTAATATTTTTAAATTGTTGTCTGTAAAATCTATAAAATTATTCACTTCGGTATTTGACAAATCGGCAAGTGCACAATAAATCTCATCTACCATATTTTGCATAACAAACTCTTGACAATCTTGGATCTGTTGTTTTTTGTTTCCCTTTAAATCATATTTATTAATCAACTTATAACCATAATTTGGGTTGTCATTAAAAAATTCGACCAAATGATTGGTGTTTTTTTCATCACCAATAATAACAACTCTTCTAAAGTTACCTCCAAAAACTACTCTATACCGTCTAAGAAAATAATAAACAAATATTTTTTCGAAGGCGATTAATGCAATGGCTAATGAGACAAACTTTATAATTATAGTAGGCTCAGAAAGTTTAAGAAAATAGCCAACATAGGCAAAATTAACAATGATAAACAAGAGATATTGTTTTACTATCTTTTCGAAAATTTCCGAAACTTTTGTAAATCGATATACTTTATAAAAACTAACATTCCATGATATGAATATCCATGATAAAGACACAAAAAGGTGATAATAAATTCCGTTAAATGAATTTATTATCAAACTTTCTACTAGATAATTAATAATAACTAAATCTAGAACATAAGAAAATGGTCTAATATATATGGAAAATCTTCCTGTATGTCTTTGCACTTAAGAAATGTATTTTGAGAAATCTTTGTGTTCTTCTTTTAGTAATTCATCTGTTGATAAGGATTTGAAATAATCGTAAGTAATTTTCATACCTTCTTCTCTAGTAACTTTAGCCTCCCAGCCTAACAAATTTTTTGCTTTTGTGGTGTCGGGTTGACGTTGTAAAGGGTCATTAATGGGTAACGGATGATAGACTACTTTTTGGTTTGTTCCTGTGAGTTTTATGATTTCGTCGGCAAAATCCTTGATGGTGATTTCGTCGGGATTGCCTATGTTTACTGGATATACATAATCGGAATGTAATAATCTGAAAATACCTTCTACTTGGTCGTCAACATAACAAAAAGAACGCGTTTGCATTCCATCGCCAAAAATGGTTAAATCCTCACCACGCAATGCTTGTCCGATAAATGCCGGTATCACACGCCCATCATTGAGCCGCATTCGAGGACCATACGTATTAAAAATTCGAACAATTCTGGTTTCTACACCATGAAAAGTGTGATACGCCATAGTGATGGATTCCTGGAAACGTTTGGCTTCGTCATAAACTCCTCTAGGCCCTATGGTGTTTACATTGCCATAATATTCTTCGGTTTGAGGGTGAACTAAAGGATCTCCATACACTTCGGAAGTGGAAGCGATGAGAATTCGAGCATTTTTGACCCTTGCCAATCCCAAAAGATTATGTGTTCCAAGAGAACCGACCTTTAGGGTTTGAATCGGGATTTTAAGATAATCAATAGGACTTGCTGGTGAGGCAAAATGAAGAATATAATCTAAATCACCTGGAACATGGACAAATTTGGTAATATCATGATGATAAAATTCGAAATGTTCGAGTTTGAATAAATGGGCTATGTTTTTTAAATCTCCTGTAATGAGATTGTCCATTCCTATAACGTGGTAGCCTTCGGCTATGAAACGATCGCACAAATGAGAGCCCAAAAAGCCTGCCGCTCCCGTAATTAAAATTCTTTTCATGTAAAGTTTTATTTATACGTAATCGTTATAAATTTATATATTAACGGCTTCAATGTGTTTATATTGTTAAATAATTTAACTTTTTTTAGCTATCGTCTTTGCATTAAAAAGACAATAGAATACTATAAAAAATACAATTCCTCTTTGTCGCGATAAAAACGATTCTGTCAAAAATAAACTTATCATAAGAACTGCAAAAGAAATAGACACAAAATCTTTTGTTTTTATGGCATTTTTTAAATTGAGGACTAGCATTGACACCAATAATAACAACCCAAAGATGCCTAGTTCAGCAAAAAATTGAATGTATTGATTATGAAAATTCATTTTTTGGTAACCTTCATGTTTGGCGTCACCTAAATAAACTTGATGTACTATCCCTTTTTGGATAATGCGAGATTGAGCCGCATTTAATCCGTAACCATTTAAAAATATAGAATCTTCTTGCAACATTTCTGTGAAAATTCTAATTTGATAAACCCTAAAAGCCGTTCCTGTAAAATAATCATTAGGTTTGAATTTCTCCTGTGACCAAGCCTGATTTATACTAACATTGTACACTTTATTATTTTTGTTTCCTATAGATTGATTAACTGTATTCTCTTTGAGATTTGACTCTATTTCTATCCAAAATCTTTCCTTTATTTTTCCTGTGAATACAACAGCTACTAAAAACATTATAAATACGCTGGTTTTTAGCCCTGTTTTTGTTGAAAAACTGCGATAATATTTTAAATAATAGACTAGTGATAATACAAAAAAAATAATAATGATGTTTTTTGACGATAACAAAATTAGTAACACCGTTAGTAACCCAATGGCTATTTTATCAGGGGTAGATTTATTAGACTTTGTTACAAAATAAAAACAGGCTACTACTATATAAACAGAAACATGAATAGCATTTACATCTTCGGTCACTAATTCATGATAGAAAAAAACATCGGGGTTTTGACCGATAGCATATCGAATAATAGCTTTAAACAGATAATAGACTGAATAAAGCAACATTGCATAACTGAAATAGGATATTATTTTTTGTTTTTGAATTTCTGTAAATCTGGGAGAAACCAAAAAGCAAATTGGAATCAAAAGAAAAGGTAATGTTTTTGACAGTGCTGTTAAAGTGGCTTTACTATCGAGGCTCCAAATTAAAGACAGCAGCATCAAAAAGTATAAAACTATTGGATAAATTAAATTTTTATCAATATTAAAATTTGCTTTTTTAAAACTAATTATAGTTATAAATACAAACAATCCTAGAGCTAAACTGCCAATAGCATATCCAAGTGGAATGGTAATTAAAACAAGGATTACTGCTAAAAAAAGAGGGTTTTGTTTTGTTTCAGACTTTAGATCCTGAAATACACTTTTCAAATAATTGAAGATATTCACCATTGATTTTATTCCAATTAAATTCGTTTTCAATCGCCTCAAAATTGTTTTGAATTAAAGGCAAGTTATCGTTTTTTTTGACAACTAGCAGTAAATTTTTTACATCTTCTGTGTTTGTGAAATAAAAAGCATTGGACTTTAAAATATCGCAATTGAATTCATTGTTATGCGCAATTATCAAAGCCCTTGATGCCATAGCTTCGAGTAAAGAAGGATTTGTACCTCCTACTGAATGGCCATGAAAATACAAATTCGAAAAATAACGAAGATTGTCTAGGTGTTCTAAATTATAAAGCGTGCCGATAAATCTAATGTTCTCATTTGGTTTGAATTTATCTTTCAAATACTTTCCAAACTTAGTTTTGTGGTTTCCAATAATCAACATCGTGGTTTTGTC
The DNA here is from genome assembly GCA_043770135.1 of Flavobacterium sp. Lineage (GTDB taxonomy): Bacteria > Bacteroidota > Bacteroidia > Flavobacteriales > Flavobacteriaceae > Flavobacterium. Next base: position 17,232 of record JAYVIN010000047.1, read on the forward strand.
GTTACTTAAAACAACGCCATCAAGAACAGTTTCAATATTATTTTCGGGTTCTAAACGAGCTAAAATCATGTTGAAATTGTATTTTTCAACTTGGTATTCCGATAGTAAATCTTCATTCGGATTGTTGAATATATTAGCACCATAGGCAATAAATGTTGAGTCTTTATTGTATTTTGCTTTTATATATTTTTGAATTCCTTTAGAATCCGAAACCAAATAATCACTGCTTTTGACTGCTAATTTTTCGGCAAACAACAATCCGTTTTGAACTAGTTTACTGTATTTGGTTCTTTTCCATTCTAAACCATCCATATTAGTAATAATGATTGCTTTTTTAGGTAATAGTTTATTCCAAATAGAGCTACTGGTATAACCCAACTGCAAAATAATATCAAAATTTCGTTTGCGTGAATCTAATATACAATTCAAATCATAGACGAATTGACCCGCAGTTCCTAATTTGTACTCTGGGTCATACCGATGAATAATAGATACACCATTAAAAGTGTTTTCTTGATACAGATGGTTGTGAGAATTGTAACAATATACCTCATGGCCATTTTCGACTAAATAAATTGAAAAAAACTCGGCAAACTGCTCAAAGCCTCCATAATAATTGGGTACGCCGCGTGTTCCTAATATAGCTATTTTCATGGAATGTTTTTTCAGCCATCAAAAATAGGGAATTTAAGATTTACAATTACACAAAATTATTAATCTAAAATTTAGGTTTACTTTAAATCTCATCTGTATATAAAATAATTTTTAACATTTTATCCCATAAAATAATACTAATAAATCTTTAGGAACGCATTATTAATTTAAATTAGAAAGAATATTAAAACTTTGAATATGATTGGTTGTGAAAATAAAAATTAAAAAATACTTTGCAATTAATTCTTTTTATGTAAAATTATTAAATTATAATCTTAACAACTCACTTATTTTTTTAAGATGTGAATCAATATTAAATTCATTTATTACTCTTTGACGTCCATTTTCTCCGAAAGAACTTCTTAGTTCTGGACTTTCTATGAGTTTGATTAATGCTTCTGATAAGGCGTTTTCATTATTAGGTTCAACTAGAAACCCTGTTTCGTTATTGATAATGATTTCTGTCAGTCCGCCATGGTTTGAGCCCACTACTGGTTTCTTTTCTAACATTGCTTCAATTGCAACTAATCCGAAAGATTCGGCTTCTGTAGAGGGCATTACGGCAATGTCTGTTATTGCCCAGATTTTGGATAAATCGTTGGTGAATGGTAATATATTTACTTGTTGCTGCAACTTATTATCCTGTATAATTTGTTGGATTTCATGGAGAAAGTAATCCTGTCCTTTGAATGGAGCACCTACGAATAGTAGCTTCACTTTTGGATTTTGACTTAAATGCTTTATAAAAGTATTGAGCAACCATTTGTGTCCTTTTAATCGATTTATTCTACCAACAAGTGTTATTATAATGTCATCATTATTGAAACCAAAATCTGTTTTTGAAAGTACTATTGGTTGTAATGCCAGCTCTTCAATACCGTTGAAGATAACCGTCGTTTTATCTTTTAATAGTTTTTTTCTATTAATAAGGTTTTTCATTGTGGTATTGGAATTGCACACCACGACATCCGCATATTTGTTTAATAACATAGGGAAAATTGTAGCTATTGGTTTAGGATATACAATAATTTCATGCACGTGCCAAAGGTGTTTTATATTTCTTTTTTTTGCATAAATCATCCCTAACAATACTGCTAAAGTATTAGAGTATACTACATCAAAATTATAGTGTTGATGTAGGTTATCTAAAATTGATATTGCCGATTTTATTTCTTTGACAAAATTAATTAGATTCTTTGGAGTAAAAATTTGACGATGCAATTTTAAAACCGGAGCTATAAAAACCTTTATGCTTTCTTTTTCGAGTGCATCTTTTAAAGGGCCGTTGGAAGGTAAAATTACTATAGGTAAAAACTCTTTTTTATCAAGGTGTTTCAACAATAAAAGAAGAGTTTTATCAGAACCGTATAGTTCGGCAGATTGGTGGATGAAAAGAATGTTTTTCATGATTCAATCTTTTTCATTACATCATTTTTATAAGCAAATAAGAATCCAATTATTAAAGATTTAGTATCTATTAGATTGTAAAAACCTGTAAAAACCCAATTGGAAACAATAAGGAAAACACCTGTTCCTATAAATAAATAATGGATATTTTTTAAAGCCTGATTTGGTGATTTATCTCTTTTAAAAAAGAAACTTATAGATATTAGATATATAAGTAGTCCTAAAATACCTGTTTTTAAAAGAACCGTCATAAATCCATTATGTAAAAAAGAAATAAATCTTAATTCCATGTCACCTAATAACACTTTTTGTTTTAAATCTACTTGAGACCCTATTCCCTCACCAAAAAACAACGTGTTATTATCTGATAATTGTTGAACAGTTCTTATGTTTTCATAAGAACGGTAGTTGTCATTAAATCGTTTCCAGTCGTCTCTATTAATTCTAGTACTGAAAGCTTCTGCAGGAGACATTTTAATTTTATATAAAAACTCATCAACTCCTTTACCATTTCTTATTGGATTATAATAACAAATTGCTGCATAAGCTACAACTACTAGTAATATAGTTGTTCCAATAACCTTAACTGCTCTTGCTTTCATTACAAAAAATCCTTTTAAAGCAATTACTAAAATAATGAATTGAATAAAGTTAGTTCTTGCTAAATAAAAGAAACTAGAAATTGCAAGAATTATTAGGAATGTAGCACTTCTTTGTTTTGAAAAATTTAATTCTAATTGTTTTTTGAATACTAAAATTATTAATGCATAAACCTCAAAATCGTTAAAATAACCCGCATTTTCTCTAATTTCTCGGACATTTCTTGCCCCTTCTATTACTATTCCAAATACTACTAAAAACAGATGGTAAATTGCAATTGAAACGCCTGCATAAACTAAAAACTGATATGGATTTTTTATATGTTTATTAAATAATTGATAACCTAAAAGTAATCCTGAAATTGGTTTTAATAAATATGTAATATCTCTAATAATAAAATATGACCTATGATTAAAGAAAAAACCAACAATAATTGATAAAACCAAAATCAATAAAAAAACACTTAGGTAATTAATAAACTCCCATGAATATTTATTTTTTAAAGTGAAAACAATAGTTGTTATCCAAACGACAAAAGAAAGTTCATAAATATTAAAAAAAGGAACTACAACACAAATAATAAAAAGTAATTGATTTATGTTTGCTCTATTAATAGCTATTTTCATTTATCAATAGTTTTTAAAATTTTTGCTGGAACTCCGCCAATTATTGAATTATCGGGATAAATTCCATTTACTACTGCTCCTGCTGCAACAACAGAATTATTTCCCACAATACAGCCATCTAAAAAAGTGACTTTTGCGCCTATCCATATATTGTTTCCTAATTTAATTCCTTTGGAAGTTACTCCTTGTACTCTAATGAGTTTGGAAGTATCGTTAAAATTATGGTTTTCAGAGTGAAAACTTATAAAAGAACCCATTATAACATCACTCCCTATTTCGATTCCTCCTGCAGCTCCAAATTGAGTAAAAGCACCTGTTGAAGAATTGTTTCCTATTTTTAAACCCTTTCCATATTTAGACATATGGCTTGTAGCACTCAGACTAGAGAAAGCACCAATTGTTACACAATCGCCTAATACAATTTTCTCTGAAGAAAAACCATCGATTACACAGTTTTTGTCTATCGTTACATTAGTACCAAAAACAATATTGCTTGAATTATATATTTTGGTGTTACTTCCGATAAAAACTTTTCTTCCAGTTTTTAAAAATCCTCTAACCAACATAAAAACTCTTTTCTTCAACATAATAAAAATTAGCTTTTGTGGTATTTTAGGATCAATTTCATAGCTCTTTCCTGAATTATTCAATAACTTTTGAAATAGTCTTCTTAGCATAGGTTTTAGAAATAGGAAATCTATTTAGTTTTAAAAACAAACCAAAAATACAATTTTTTACCTTTATATTTGTTACTGTAAGAGTGGTTTAAAATTGGCCCTGTCTTTAATGTTAAAATAATAAATGCCAACCGTTGCCAGTTCGGTTAATATTAAACTTAAAAAAACGCCTTGTGTTTTATATATTGGAATCACTAGTATTATTGCCAACAAATTTAGTACTACCATAATCATCGTAATTCGTAAATAGAATATCTGATGATTGAATCCCAAAACAAGTTGTTTAAGAGGTATAGATATAGCCAATAAAAATGGAATTATAGTAGCTAACTTCAAGTAACTGCTGATTTCTAATACATTTGTTTTGGTGAAATACAAAACGACTTCTTTAGCAAATAAATGTATCATGACCATCGACAAGGCAATAAAAATAAAATTTATTCCATTATAAGTTTTCCAGAAAACCATTCCTTTTTTTAAATTGGTTTCAATTAAAAAACAAACTCTCGGATAAACAAAATTAAAAAACAAATAGATGTAGGTTTTAAAGATAACAATTACTTGTTCTACGACTTTGTATTGACCTGCCATTAAACTATTTCCAAAAAATCCTATTAGCATTATGGGACCGTACATTTGTAAAGAGACAAATATCTGTGATGAAAAAATTGGAAAATTATCCTTTAAAAGATAGGAAACTTTGCTTTTGGTAGTCTTTTTAAAGGAATAATTGTTTTTTTGGATGATGTACAAAAAAGTAGCTCCGTTTGCTATTACTGTACCAATTCCCCAAAAAAGATTGATAAAAACATAATCAGATTCTTTATTGATGAAAAGAAAAACACAAAACAGGTAAATCAATTTTGAAAGGATGTTAAGGATGGTAATCTTCTTAAAATCCTCAATTCCCTGAAGAAACCAAGTGGGGTTTATGCATTGGGCAATGAGAATAGGAAATCCTAAAAAAAACATTTCCTTTTCGGTTTTGAAAAAAGGAACGAAGTAAAACAATAGCGTTGCAAAAAACAATGTAACAAACAATAATACAAATTTTGAGCTTATTGTTGTAAGAAATATTTCTTCGAGTTTTGTTTTGTCTTCTCTGTTTACTGCAACTTCTTTAACTCCGATTATGTCAGAACCGTAATCAATGAAAACCATTAAGAAAAAGGAAATCGCCATGCCGATACTGGCTTTACCGTAATTTTCGACACCGCATCTTGAAATAATAAACGGAACAACTAAAAGCGGTGTGATTAAATTAAACCCTTGCCCAATACCATAAATTACCAGATTGGTAAATTGTTTATTGAGAAGCATAGAATTTAAAAATTTTTTAATCACTTGTACTGATTGGTTTTTAACAAAAATAAAAAAGCTACGAGTAGAAATAGTACTTGTAGCTTATATTCACATAATCAATTTTGTTATTTTGTTATTCTGCTAATCTCGTCTAAAAGAGGTTTATTTGGAAAATAATAAGGAACAGAATTTATATTCTTTAAAAACGTTATTGTTCCATTAGCTGGATTAATTTGAGTTTTAATAGAATCGTTTTGAGCAAAATATTTAAAAAAGTCGGATCCTTGGGCTTCAAAGTTTTTACCGTAGTAGCTTAATTTAAATTTTTGTAAAATTAAGTCGTCTTGTTGTTTACTGTTCCCAAAATCAAATCTGATATTTGTTGGAACAATGTCTTTAGGAAAATCAACTGTAACCGTTTGTACTTTATTTGGCTGAGCTAAAACCCCTCTCCAAAGTGCATTTTCTCCAGAAAAATTTATAGTACCATCTTCTGTATAATAAACCGCAAAATCATCAGCTTTAGGAGCTATAACTTCAAAATCAACAGAAAAATTTTCTTTTACCGCTACTTTAGGTGTTTCTTCTTTTTTTTCTGTCTCTTGATTGTTTTTACAAGAAACAAATACAATACTAATTACTGCTGCAATTATAAAATTTTTAGTTTTCATTGTTTTATTATTTATTGCTGCGAAATTATAAAAAAAAACGATACTTTACAATCAAAATATTTGATATGAGGACAATGAAAAGAAAAAATATTCAATTATTCTTGATAGTAGTTTTTTTATAAAGTGGAGGTGTTTTTTCAATCAAATTAATTGGTTCCAATTATTAAACTTAAAGTCAATTATAGTACGCTATAAAATACCAATACGTTTAACAAACATTCCATCAAAAAAGTTTAAACCTTTGATCTTTTACTTTTTTTCCAAACTTATACCTGTAATAATTGCATTTCTGTCTTGACCATTTTCAAATATATCATTATCATATGTGATTTGCAAACGACTGTTTTCGTCCTTTTCTTGAGTAAATTCTAACACATTTTCCAATTTTGAAGGGTTTTCACTCATATAAAACTGGCCTATTTTCCTGCCATTTATTTTAATTTTAAAATGTGCATTTTCATTATTAATTGGTTTAGATGGCAGACTAGTTCCTTTAATTATTAGCTTATAATTTCCTTTTTCTATCATCAAAAATTCCGATAACAGATTAGCATTTTCATATAAAGCAACATTCCCATTTGCGTCTAAAGTAGTCGATTTAAAGAGTTTTAAACTTAAAATGCCATCATTCCCAACTTCCACTTTGCTAGTCTTAGATTTGTTTTTTGAAACATAGTGTTTTGCCCAAGTATCAAAATAACTGAGATCTTCTTCCACATAAAAATTGACATTCAGGAACTGTTCATCTTCAGGCGCCAATTCATATGGCCTGGCATTTCCGTCCATATACCAAAATGACTCCAGTGTCATGGCCTTGTTGGTTCTCATTACAGAAATATAATCTTTCAATGAACCCTCTATTGTTGAAGGGTAGGCCTTTCCCCCATCAAAGAAATATCCCATAAGCCAACCAAACGAGGAAACTATTTTATCCTTGTTTGTGTTCTTTTCTATCATGTTGGTTGTAATTTCCCTAAACTGTGTTTTGCTGATTTTGTTATAATAATCTTTTACAATTATTACATCTGTCAACGAAACCAAAATAAAAAGCGATATGACAGTTATTTGAACCATTTGATTCTTAATTCTTGCAATGCCTATGGCTAAAATTATTATAACTGCCGGCAATACCCCAATAAAATAGCGACTTATCAGCATCGGAATGTCAAGATAAGTCCTGATAAAAGGAATAAAAAGAGTAACAAAAATCCAAATTACTAGTACAATAAAAGAAAACAATTCGGGTACTTCCTTATACAATTGCTTTTTATTTTTCTCTTGATTGAACACACCAACAAAGTAAAAAACACCTGTCAACAATACTATCAACAATACCATTTCTGCATTACCAAAGAAGTCTTTAAAAAATTGGCTGTAAACTTCTAAGATCGGAGCTTGTATCCAAAAACTCTTTATTTCCATTACCGAAAGGAATATTTTAAAAGACGGATACCAAAAAATCAGGAGGGCAATACCGGCTAATGCATTCCATTTGAAAAAATGAAGTCGCTCCTTTTTTGGTAAATCAAAAATAAAAAAAAATATAATCAAACTCTGCGAGACCAAAACAAACAAACCAAAAAAGTGGGTGTTTATCATCAGATTGGTAAACAAAGCATACAAAAGCGCATTTTTTAAACTGCTTTTTTTAATGAAGATGATTAGCCTATAAAAGGAGAGAATAACAAAAAGTGAAAGTAAAATATAAGGTCTGCCTTCTTGTGAATACCAAATGTGGAAATAGTTTACACTTAATAATGCCGCTGCAATAATTCCAGCCTTTTTGTTGTACATCTGACAGGCCAATAAATAAATTGCATAAATAGAAAGCACTCCCACTAATGCCGAAAACAATCTAACCGTAAATGTTGTATGCCCAAAAATAAAACTGAAACCTTTAATACACCAAAAATAAAAATGGGGCATTTGTTCCCTAAATACCGTAATGTCATAAAATTCTTTAAATGGCATCTTTGGGTTTCCCTCAATCATGGTGTGAATTTCGTCTAACCATATGCTTTGAAAATCAATATGATAGATCCGCAATGCGGCAGCGGCAACCAATATACCAATTAAAAGATAATTGTTTTTTATTTTTTCTAACATAATACTAGTTTGTTTCTTGCTTATTTTCAATAAATTCTAAATAAATTTTAGAGTTAGGTGCTATAATGTTTTTTCTAGAACTTAATTGTAAAAGTAATACAATTAAAGTAACCGAAAAAAGTTGTAAAATAATACCTGAAATGATTAAAATTAAACTGGAAGCCCATCCTGAAATTGCTGTATTGGTAAATAATTTTTGATATAAAATATACAGTACAGAAACAAAGCAAATTGCCATACCATATAATGAAAATCGCAGAATACGTAGGGACAAAAAATCAAAATAGACCGCAATGGAGCTTAAACCATGAATAATTAAACTATTAAAATTCATTTTTGAACTCCCTTTGTATCGCTTACCTCGGTCGAGCAACACTTTTTCAAATGGAATTTTTGATTGAATGATTCCTCCTGAATAATGATTCCATATGTTATTTTGGTGTACTACTTTCACCAAGAGTTTTTCAGGGATTAAACTGAAGTTTCCAAAACTAATTTTTTGACCCGTAAGAAAATAAAATAAGTATTTGTAAAAAAAATACCCTGTTTTGAAAAGTAATGATTCTTGCCTTCTTTTTCTTTGGGCAAAAATTATTTTATTGTCTTTTTGAAATTGTGACTTTTCAATTAATAACATAATGTCTTCTGGATTGTCTTCTCCATCGCTATCCATTACAATTACGAAATCAGAATTGTTAACTTCGTTATAAATATATTGTAAGCCTACGGCAATGGCTCGTTGATGGCCTATATTTACTTTTAAATTTAAAATAATTAGTTCAATTTCAAGGAGCTCTATATTGATCTTACTTTGTTCAGTAGAAGCGTCATTTATTGCAATAATTGAAAACAAATAGAATTCTGAATATTTTTTTTGAATTATTTTAATATTCTCTATTAAAATCGAAAAACTCTCCCAGTCGTTATATACTGGTGCCAAACAATAAATTTTTTTGATTTGATTCATATTTATTTCTGGATTTAAACTCTCCGAAGTTTAATTTTTAAATTGTTACTTGGATTGAATTGCCTTATCCAACTCCACCTCTTCTGGGGGATAAATTTCCTCTTTATTTTTGATTCGTTCGTCACCACGCCACTCAAACCCTTTAAGTTTTCGGGCGTTTTCGGGTAAATCTTCCTCGGGATAGATATCGCCATCTACAGTATCAAAAAAGGTAATGGTTTCGATTTTACTTTTATCGTCCATGACCATATTTATTTTGCTGCTCACGTTTTTGTTGATCCCAATTAGCTCATTTTGATCATTTCGCATATAATAAATTACCTCCGTGTTTTTGACAACATCCACTTCTTTGAGCTTATTTTCAGTAAATTTTCCGTATAAATTTAACCCTTTTATTTGGTTATAACCCGTTCCTAAAGTGTCTTTTGAGATAATAAAAGTATTGTTTAGTATCTTGAGCGAGTCAAGCCTTTCGGTTCTGTTATCTCCCACTAGGTGCATGACATCGCCTGTCATTTGGTTTTGAACGTTCCAAAGAATGGGTTTTCCAATGAGTTTTGTTAATGCGTCTTTTTGATTAGAATGTATCGAATCGCATTTGCCGCTTAAATCTGTTTTAAAAAAACGAACATTGTTAAATCCTGTTATTTTTCGCTCTCCTATTTTACCCGTAACAATAATTTTTTTGGCATGAATAAACATCGAATCTTTTTCGATCAAATAGCGTATTGAGGCGTGTTTGGTAATAAATAAAGAGTCTTTGTTTTTATAAACTTCTCCATAATGCCCTTTGATGATGGCTTTGTTGATAGAATCGGTGATTTTTACGTTGTTAGTTCCTGAGGCAAATTCTCGCTTTCTATCATAATACAAACTATCGCCTTCTATCAATCGGTCTTTGTATTTGATGTAGGACTTTCGTTTAAAGTTGCCTATATTTTTCTTACTGTTATAATAACCGTTTTCGGTATAAATAAAATTTTCTTTGCCGGTAATCGTTGAAGGACCTAACAAATAAGAATCTCCTTGAGCGGTATAATAATCAAGATGGTTTGATTTTATGGTGTATTCGGGGTTGGTTAAAACCACAGCAGTTAAAAACTGGTATTTTTTTTCTTTAACATAATATCGTCCTACTTTGCTTTTTAGAATATTATTTCTATTGTTTATGGTACCGTGAGTATTAAAAAAAACTTCCTGCAAATTGCGATCAAAATAAATCGTATCTGTAGCCAAAGTAGATTCGGGAGATTGCATAAAAACATCGCCTGTAGCAAAAGCTTTTTTTGCATTTCCATTATATTCTGCGTATTTACTATTTAAATACAGGGTGTCGCCTTGCACCATTTGGACATTCCCAAAGGTTTTTATGTAATTTTCGCTTTTAAAATAATAGGCTTTGTTACAAGTCAATACAATTCCATCATGGCTCACTCTAACGTTTCCTGTAAGCAAGGTAGCATCTGGTAGTTCGATTTCGTTAATATCGACAAAATCTGAGTTTTCAACTATAATTTTTGGCTTATTTTGACCAAAAACAAGACTAAGATGTAAAAACAATAATACAATTAGAAATAACTTATTTCTTAAGAAATTGATATTTATCTGGTCTAAATAGTTGTCGGTATTTTGAATGCTGTGAGTCAATGCTTGTTTTTTTAGACTAAATCAAAATTAGAATTAATGGTGCTTGCAAAACTATACATTAAATACCGTAAAACCAATCCAGTAGTAAGATATTCAAAAAAAAAATCAGCTAGGATACCGATACTATTTTATTGGAAAATATGTTCTAAAAAGCAATGATTCATCGGTGATATTTTTTTGGACTGTTTTATTTGTACTTTTAGTACAACTACATTTTAATGTGTGTTTTATTTGTGCCTCAAATTGCACAAATTTTTTCAAATTTAAGCATTTTGTGGTTAAAAAAAATTTGATACTGAAAAAGAAATATACGAAAGATGCCTAGTTTTAAACTATATTTGAAATTAATAAAAATTTTCTTTTTTTAAAAGGCTTACAAATTATATCTCGAAAATTTAGATGGAAATCATGCAAAAACCAATCATAGGAATCGTTTCTCCATGTTATAACGAAGAATTAGTTATAAATGAAACTTCTCATAAATTAAATATCATTCTTCAAGATTTAATCGCAAAAAATAGTATTTCCGAAAAAAGTTTTGCTGTTTTTATTGATGATGGTAGCAAAGACAATACTTGGAATGTTATTGAAGAAAAAGCTTCAGAACTAATTCATATTAAAGGTTTGCGACTTGCCGGAAATGTTGGGCATCAAAATGCGCTTCTGGCGGGTTTAATGACTTATAAAGACAGTACGGATGCTTTAATTTCTATTGATGCCGATTTACAAGACGATGTAAACGTAATAGAGGAAATGATCTTTAAATATAAATCCGGTATCGATGTGGTTTATGGCGTTAGAAAAGAAAGAGCTTCGGATAGTTTTTTCAAAAAAAATACAGCTTTACTTTTTTATAATTTGATGAAAAAAATGAAAGTAAATATTATTCATAATCATGCTGATTACAGATTATGCAGCCACCGCGTTTTAAATGCTTTATCCGAATTTGGTGAAGTAAATTTGTTTCTCCGAGGCATTATACCGTCAATTGGTTTCAAAAAAGAAACTGTTTATTATGACCGATTAGAGCGTTTTGCAGGGGAATCAAAATACCCATTCCGAAAAATGGCCTCATTTGCTTGGAACGGAATTACTTCTTTTAGCAATTATCCTCTTAAATTAGTTTCCATTATTGGTTTTGTCATCTTTTCTTTTTGTATCATCATGACAACCTATGCCCTTTTTGCTTTATATACTGGCAATGTTGTTCCTGGATGGCTCTCGACCGTACTTCCAATGTATTTTTTAGGTGGAGTTCAATTATTTTGTTTTGGAATTATAGGCGAATATATTGGCAAGATCTACTCCGAAGTGAAACAAAGACCAAGGTATTTTATTGATAAAAAAGTGGGCTAATATTCAAGTAACAAAAACCCCGTTAGCATTGTTACAATCCTTCCAATTCCTCCAATTCTTTTTGAGCTTCTTCCTTAGACTCTATCTTTTCAGTATTAAATTGCTGGTCAACTTCAACCTCATCCTTTATAAAAATTTCTTTTCCTAGGATAATTACCAAGCACAAACCAGAAATTACTAATAACACTTTAACTAACTTAGCTTGAGTTAAATCTGATTTTTTTAAAGCCAAAAATCCAAAAACAAGGGCGATTCCCACAGGGATTAAAGCTAAAGTACCCAGGGGCAAAAAGGAAAAAATTATACTTAAAACAGTAAAAATACTTGCGATGACTAAAAATAATTGTCTCATAATTATTAAATTTAAATTCCGGTTGCGGTGGCTAATTTGAGTTGTCCTGTTCCTACAGGAATACTAAATTTGATTAATGCTGGTATTTTCTTAGCATCAGCAGTAAGCCAAATTATATTTTGATCTTTGCCTTTTAAAACCTTAGTTTTAGCGCCAATAGCTATTTTATAACATTCTTTGGTGCCTAAATTTCCTGCTGAAATCGTTTCCTTTCCTATAAATTTAACAACCACTGGAATTTCCTTTTCATCAAAAACAATTTGAAAAGATTTGGTTTGCCCAACTTGGAAATTTTGAAAATCTAAAGTTCTCAATTTATAAATTGTAGTAACAATGTCTTGGGTATTGCCTCCAATTGTAAAGGTGTTGCTTACTTCGGGATTCTTATTAGATTTAGAGCTGCTTATAACGGTTTTCTGATCCGCTTTGAAAACATATTTTTCTGTTTTAGTATATTTCCCCTCAAAAATATTTCGCTTGTAGAGGCTCGGCTTTAGAGTTGTTGGGTCTACATAAGATTCATATAAATCTCTTATTTTAAAAAACGAGTCCCACTTGCTGAAAGTTGCAGCCTCGCAACTCAAATGTAAAAAAGTCTTTTTAGATGTTTTCAACGTTTCCGTTTCCATAGTTACCTGAGCCAATTGGGTCATCAAACCACTCATGTTATAAGAAGCCGCAAAAACTAATTTTTCACCTGGTTTAATTTGAGAAAAACTGCTGTTGAAAAACAAAACAGTGCAAATTAGATAAAAGGATTTTTTCATTGTTTTAAAAATTAAATAATTACTGAACTTAAACTCTCTTCACCGCTTTTTATTGCAATTCCAAATTTGTTTTTTCCATTGTAACGGAAAAATTAAAGGTTTTTTTTCTGTTATAACGGAAAAATTACGGTTTTTAAGCTTTCTTCCCAAGTTTTTATTTCAATTCCAAAAGTGGTTTTTATCTTTGATTTGTCTAAAACACTATATGTTGGTCTTTGGGCTGGTGTTGGGTAACTTGTTGTTGGAATAGGATTTAAATCGATATTGATATGGTTTATTTCGAATATCTTTTGGGCAAAATCATACCAAGAACATTGACCATCGTTACTGAAATTGTAAATCCCATAGTTGGAAGTTGGAAGTTGGAAGTTGGAATAGATAATTTTTATTAGAACTTCTGCTAAATCGACAGCGTTTGTAGGAGTTCCTATTTGGTCGTTTACCACGGATAAGCTATCTCTTTCTAAACCCAATCGAATCATGGTTTTCATAAAATTGTTCCCAAACTGAGAATAAACCCAGGACGTTCTAATAATAAAATAATGCTCCAGAATTTCCTGAATAACTTTCTCTCCGTCTAATTTGGTTTGCCCATAAACCCCTTTTGGATTAGGGTAGTCTTCTTCGATGTACCCATTGGTCACACTGAGCTTGTCATTTCGAGCGTAGTCGAGAAACGAAGTGCCATCAAAAACAAAATCAGTCGAAATATGAAGTAGCGTTGTGCTAAAATCGAGACAAACTTCGGCTAAATTCTTTGCACCAATCACATTGATTAAATGTGCTTTTTCGGGTTCGCTTTCAGCTTTATCTACAGCGGTATAAGCCGCCGCGTTAATACAAAAATGAGGTTTTGATTGCGTAAAAATCTGATTGCAATTTTCTTTATTGGTAATGTCTAAATCAGAAGATGAACAAAAAACAAATTCGATATCTGGATAATTTCCTGCTATAAAATGTAGCGATTGTCCTAATTGACCATTAGCTCCAGTTACTAAAACTACCATGCTTTTTTTGCATTTTTCATTGTTGGTAGTACTTTGTCTTTTTCAGAAACTAGTAATTCCTGTTCTGGAAATTGCCAATCTATATTAAGTTCCGGATCATTATAAAAAATTCCCGCTTCGGATTCTTTGTTGTAAAAATTATCACACTTGTAAAAAAATGTGGCTGTTTCACTCAACACAACAAATCCATGCGCAAAACCTCTGGGGATGAATAATTGGTTCTTTTTTTCGGCCGATAGTACAATTGAAACCGTTTCTCCATAAGTGGCAGAACCTGGTCTAATATCGATGGCTATATCAAGTACTTCGCCTTGAATAACACTAACCAGCTTAGCTTGAGCATGTTTTCCTGTTTGATAATGCAATCCTCTCAAGACTCCTTTTGAAGAAAAAGATTGGTTATCTTGGACAAAATGAACACTTTGTCCTATACCGTTTTGAAAACTTCTTTCGTTGAAGCTTTCCATAAAATAACCCCTGTCATCATAAATAATTTTGGGTTCAATACTGTAACAGCCTAGTGCATTAGTGGGAATGAAATTCATTTTTTAGTTTTTAATTCGCAGATTTCAAGGATTCAAATTTAAAAATCAAAATCAATTATTTCGATACCGATAAGGCTTGTTGTTTTTTATAAAAACTCACAAAAAAGCGGATACAAATAAATCCAAATATGAAAAAGAAAGGTAAAATAAATTTTAATTTTCCGTTGATGCTTTTAGTGTTTTTAATGTTCAAAATAATGCTAATATCTTTAACTATTTTGTCTAAACCAACCAACTCGATTCTATGGTTTCCTTGTTCTCTAACTAATAAATCTTTTGTTTTTATAACGTCATTTAGCTGCGTGTTTTCGTTATAATATACAAGGTTTTGACTTTTTTGAGATCTAGTAACCGTATTTGAAAATCCTCCTAAAACCGCATTAATTTGAGATATAATAGTGTCATTCTGAATCATCTTGGTTTTAACATTATACACAACACTTTTTTGAATTTTCGTGTAAAAATCGGAATCATTTAAATAATTCAATATTGGTTGAACTGATTTTTCATTACTCGTTGCTTTATTTGTAGTGTAAGAAATAATGTGATACATATAGTTTTTACTGGTTAGATTTTCTTTAATAATTTCTTTAATATTTCCATCCTCAGCCATTAACTTAATTAATTCGAAATTTTCAGGCTTATTTTCAATAAATCGATATACATCAAATATGGGCTGAATCTTTATATTAACTAGTTTTTTTGGATCCTCTATACCGATTACATTTTTCAAAAAAACAGTGTCTCCCTCATTAATTTTGGACTGAATTAAATCAATTTTTGAGTACAAATAATCTGTGCTTCCAAAGTTTGGCGTCACTATAATTTGATGATTATAGGTCTTTATTTTTTTATCCAAATAAATTCCTATTCCAAGTCCCAAAATCAATAAAACGGCAACCAAAATTATATTTTTGATGAAAAACTGAAGACACAGATACAAAAACCTATTTGTTTTTCGTGCAAAATTTTTCATGCTTTGTGAAATTTGTCCCAAATCAATTTCTTGTTCGTCTGGATTTTTGATTGTTTTTTTGCTCATTTTTAGCTTATTTTTTTATACTATTTGAATAGCATTTCGGTTTTTCTTAAAAATAGATTTTGTTTTCTAGCCTTCAAAAGTACTGTTTTTATGTTCTGTTTAGCAAGTCTGCAATATTTCTGTCATTACTCAGCCTTGGAATTTTATTTTGTCCGCCTAATTTTCCTATTGATTTCATATAGTCTTGAAAGCCGTTTTTAACCACTTTAGTAATGACTACTTTTCTCAAAACACATCCTACAATCAAATCGTCATAATACATGTTTTGCCTTCGCATGGCATTATCCAAATTCTCGGCAAATATATCAAAATTTTCAGGTTCATTTTCAAATTCTATGAACCATTCGTGATACGGCAATCCGCCTAACGGCGGAATGATTTGTGGTGCCACCGTAAATTCATTGATTCTAATAGTCGTACCAATTATGGCTTCCTGTAAAGCGCTCTCGACTTCTTTGCCTATCACATGTTCGCCAAAGGCTGAAATATAATGTTTAATTCTGCCCGAAACGATTACGCGATAAGGTTTCAAACTGGTAAACTGAACGGTGTCTCCAATATTATAGCCCCAAAGTCCAGCATTGGTAGAAATAATCAAGACATAATTGACTCCTAATGCTACTTCGCCAATTGTATGTCTTTTTGGGTTTTCATTATAAAATTCATCACTCTTGATAAACTCATATAAAATACCTGAATTTAATAAAAGTAACATCCCTTTTTCTTTTTGTGAATCTTGGTAAGCAAAAAACCCTTCGGATGCGGGAAATAATTCAATACTATCCACCTTTCGGCCAATTAGATTTTCAAATTTCGCTCGATACGGTTCGTAGTTTACACCACCATAAATAAATAGATTGAAGTTTTTGAAAATTTCGCCTACTGGTTTAGCTTCGCTCAGTTCGCCTTCGGCTCTGGTCCCTCCTTTTTGATGCAGTTTTTCGAAATACATTTGCACCCATGAAGGAATCCCTGAAATCACAGTCATATTTTGGTTAATAGTTTCCTCTACTATTGCATTAACTTTGGTTTCCCAATCCTCAATGCAATTCGTTTCCCAGGATGGCATTCGGTTTTTTTGCAAATATTTAGGAACAAAATGGGCAACAATACCTGATAATCTTCCGAGTTTTATGCCTTTCTTTTCTTCCAAAATTGGACTTCCTTGCAGGAAAATCATTTTTCCATCTACAAAACTGGCGTTTCCTGTTTCGTGAATGTAATGCAAAATGGCGTTTCGAGCCGCTTCAATGTGATAGGGCATCGATTCCTTGGTAAGCGGAATATATTTGGCTCCAGATGTGGTGCCCGAAGTTTTGGCAAAATAAAGTGGTTTGCCTTTCCAGAGAATATTTTCTTCGCCTTTTACAACTTTATCAATGTAGGGTTTCAAATCTTCATAATCTCGAATAGGAACATTTTTGACAAAATCTTCAACTGTTTTTATTTGGTCAAAATGGTGATCTTTCCCAAATTGAGTGTTTTTTGCTTGTTTAATTAAATCCAAAAAAACTTTGCGTTGGGTTTCTATAGGATTATTGGCCCAAGCTTGGGTTTTTTGATAAATGTTTTTTGCAAATAGTTTTGCAAGTATTGATTTTATTGACATTTTTTAGTTTTTTGACCCCTTCCCTTTGGGAAGGTTGGGATGGGCTTCTTCTTTTTCAACTTGTTTTCTTAATTGTAACTCCTCTTTTGATGGAGACACATCTAGTTTTGAAGGTGTTTCTTCGCTAGCTGATAATATTGAATCTTTACTGAATTTGGCATATTCTAGCTCTCCAGTCAATACTTTTTGAATGGATTGAATGTAAGCTTCGTTTTTCTTTAATGCTAAGGATAATGAATCTGATTTTAAAGCCAACTCCGTGGCGTCTCTTTTTAATTTTGATGACGAATAGCCGGGTATAAATTCTCTTAAGGGTGTAAAAGCTATAATTACTGTAGTAAAAGAAACTAATAAAATAGCTCCTAAAGTCAACAATATAAAGACATTCATCAAATTTAATCGAAACGAAAAAATTTCTTCAAAAGTATCTTCATTCAAAATAACCAAGCGGTTTTTTAAGAATAATTGATTCAGGAGTTTTTTTCTTTCAAGCCTCTTTTCGGACATATTGGGTGTTTATTATACAAATATAGGAATTAATGCAATTATCCGTTTCTAATTATTACGAAAGTAAAATTGCTGTTTTTTCAAAAGGTTTAGACTCTTTGAAACTAAATAATTCAGGTAAATTTATTTTATGTTCAGTATTTCTATCTACCTTTGTCAATAGCTTTTTTAAAAATTTGCTTCGGCAATAAATTATTTTAATCATGGGAAATTTTGGTGTAACAGAAATACTTATTATTTTGGCAATTGTCTTATTACTTTTTGGAGGTAAAAAAATTCCAGAATTAATGAAAGGTTTAGGAAGTGGTGTTAAAGAATTCAAAAATGCCGCTAAAGACGACAAACCAGCAGATACAAAAAACGAAACTAAAGAATAAATTTTTCTTTTAGTTTCTAATTAAAGAATTCCGAATTTTAAATGATTTAGATCATTTGAGATTTGGAATTTTTTTTTGATTTTTATTCCAATTTCAAAACCTCTTCGATTATTTTTTGTTTGCATGTTTCCCAATTGAATTCAAGAAACATTTGAGGTTGTAGTTGAGGATTCGCATCTTCAAAATAGGTTAAACTTTTCTGAACCATAAAAATTGAACCGTCGAGATATTTTTTTTCATAAAATGATAAAATCTCGTCAAGTGAAAATTCATTCAACAAAAAATACAAATCAATAAAATCTTTTTTACTACCACGACCAGCAATTGCATTTAGTTTCATTGCAGCAATATCTTTGGTTGAAAGCATTCTTATGTTTTCAATAAATAAACACTCTGAAAGTAATGGATATTTATAATTAACAAAATCAACTTTAACATCGTTGATTTTTGTTATCAAAATATTTTTTGTGCTTTGTGCTACTTTTACTTCTCCAAATTCAAAAAGTTTTTCAATAAATAATTCTGAATTAATTTCTGAATTTCCAAATAAATCAATGTCAATTGAATTTCGATGACCCATTTGCAATGCTAATGATGTTCCTCCAACCAAATTAAAATCTGAAAATAATTTTTCAGACATAATTTTTTTTAAGAGTTCCATAAGTTCGGGAACAACTGTCTGTGTTTGTAGCATCTGAATTCGGTTTTGTCGATTTTAAAAATAGTAGAAAGGTAAGAAAGCGTTACTGCGTCTAAACTTCTTAAATTTAAAGAAACTTCTTTGATTGTTTCCAA
>JAYVIN010000048.1:0-13161 GCA_043770135.1 Flavobacterium sp.
ATGGGAAGATTTTTTTGAATACTTCTACCCAATCATAAAAGAAACGCCAGACAATTTTTTAAAAAGAAAATTAATACACTGGACGGATTTAAAATATTAGTATGGACTTTCAAATAGATAATAACACCCCAGAAATTAGAGAGATTGAATTAGCTTATTGTAGTTTCAAAAAGATTAATTATGGAAAACCTCCAACGGAGTTAATCATTCATTATGATGATTTTGTTAATCTCAAAAAGAATGTAATATTAATATATTTACCTCAACCGCCATATACCATTATGGGAATGCAAATTATAAGAACGGAAGATATAGCAAAAGGAATAATAAAATTGTATTAATAAAAATACTACATTTGATAAAACTTAAAAACAAAACACCATGGGATTTTTAGATTCAATTACAACAAAAATAACTGAAAAGGCAAATCAAGAATTGACAAAAATTTTGCCTGAAGGAGAAACTGTTTTAAAAATTTATATTGTAAAAGAAGATTTTTGTGCACTTACAGAAAAGAGAGTAGTTTTTGTAGATAAGAAGCTGGTAAGTAGCAAAAAAACGCTTACGTCTGTTCCCTTTTCTAAAATTAATTTTGTTGCCCTAAAGAGAGGTGGCTTTTTATCAATTTCAAAAGAAGTTATAATTGGCACTGGAGGTTTAGCACTAGAAATTGATACCTATGATGGTGAGCAAGCTTATGAAATTGTGAAAGAAATTTCGAAAAAAATTTAAAATCATGAAAAAACTATTACTACTCGCCACTTTGCTAATAGGGATATTGGCAGGCGCACAGGATTTTCAAACTATCAATTTAATGGTTAAATCCAATACGCTAGAAGAGATAAAAAAAGTTTCTGATAAAATTGCGGTTTCGGCTCCAGAAAAGTATGTTTATTATAAGACTGGAAACCGATCCCTGAGGGAAGAAAAATACAAAACCGTAATTTATACTCCAATATCAATGACCGAAGCCGAAAAAGCCGAATTCACACAGGAGGAAAAAGAAAAATGTTTGGTAGTAGTTTGGTCAGATTATGGTAATGGTTATTCATTTTTTGAAGTAAACAACCAAGATAAAAATTTACTGCCTTTTTGGAATTCGACATTTACGACCGACAATGAATATCGATTTTCAAAAGACTTAAAATATAAGTTTGTCAAAAATGAAAACTCCTGCAGTATTGTAAAATCATACTAAACCAAAAAACCCGACTAAAAATCGGGTTTTTTATTAAGCTAAAGTTATTTACATTTGCCTATATGTCAGTATCTGTTAATCGTAGTCTTGGGATTCAAAGGAATAAGCTGTTACGTTACAGGCTTATCAAAGAACTATACCAAAAACACAAGACCGAAGATATTCCTACTACAGTTGTTTGGCGAAAATACATTTGCCCCGTTTACCCCATTTCACGCACCACGCTTTATGAGGTGCTTTGCACTCCAGTAACCTCAGAACTCAAAAAGATTGAGGACTTAATTTCTATTCAAACAAGGTTGTTTTAAACATTTGTCATTCCAATGGTATAAGTTACTTCATACTCCTGAATGCCATCGTCACGCTTCACTTTTCGCATAGCGGTTCGCATCATGGCGCCTGCAGAACCGCCAACCGCTACCCCGTGTAATTCTGCATGAACACTCTCGACAATATCCCAAATAGCCCACGCCTGATCCTTTTGTGATTGTGGAGCTCTAGCACTTGTTTTAGTTAATTTAAGGCTTGCTATGCTTATCACAATCGTACCCGTTGCCATTTGGCGGTTTTGCGGTGTGACGGATTTATTTTTGCCAATGTCGCTATACTGCAGGTTGCCAATATCAATCAATGCCAAAGGAAATTGAGTGGGCGGATTTGGCGAATAATCGTCCAGCTGTCCCCAATCCTCATCTACATATTTCAAGGCTGGAATTGTGGCTAATTTATTCTGAATGTTTTGTAATACTTCTTTACTCATGGCTTCAATTTATTAAATATTTCTTTTTCTAATTGCCTAAAATTTAAATCTACAACGTGCTCAATTCGCTGCCTTACTTGTGGATGATCGCCTATGAACTGGCGTTGTTTTATTTTCATTTTTGCACCTACTTTTTGCAGCGCCAAGGCTTTCCAAGTTGCTGCCTCCTGTGTCAGTTTTTTGTTTCGGTCATTGTTTCTAGCATCGCCTTTTTTTGTTACCGAAACGGCTCCATTTGCTTTATAAAACATAGCCCAAAAGAAGCGTTTCATTTTTTCGGTTACAATAACTTCGCCGCCTTCATTTTGCAAACTAGCATAAGGCAAACTACTGGACCAGGTTATTTCATTATTCGTTTGCTTTGACCTTACCGATCGGCGAAGCTTTCCGGTTCGCATCATTAGACTACCCCTTCCATTGGGTATTTTGTTGTTTTCCCAAGGCTTATCAAAAAAGGCTTTGCGCTCAAAGTTGCGGTCAAACTCATCGGTCAAGTCCACTCGAATGTCGGAAAGAATATTTTTTATAAAGTCTTGCATTTCAAAAAGTTTTGTATATTTGCAGTAAGAAATGGAGTCTAATGGCGAATCGTTGAACCTTTTAGGTCAATCTCGTCCTTAATTAGACTCCATTTTTTTTATATAATAAAATTTATAATCTTCTGCTATTGCTTTGTCTTTTTCGAGGCAAATTTCAAAAGTCTTTTTATTGGTTCTGAATTTGACGTAACCTAAAATATTCGGCTTATTAATCGCTTTTGTATCTTCATTAGGCTTTTCAAGTCTAATTTTACCTTTATAATTGTCAAGGTGTTTTTGAATATTTTTAATTTCCTTTAATGATGCTATTTGATTTGTGTGATTTCCTCGATTTATATTTTGTGTTTTATCAAGCCCAGTTTTGTTGATTAAAACTTTTCCAAAACGTTTCGTATCAATGATTCCTAAATCATTTTTTCGCACCTGATTAAAAACCTCTTTTAAAGCTTCCTTTCCAGTTTTTCCATTAAATATAGTCAAGATAATAGGTTTAGCTACTTTTGCTCCAGCAACCATATTGTTAGGATGCTTTGGCGGAAACAACTTTTCATCTTTACCAGGATTAAACCTAAAAATCTCTAAACGATTTTTGCCGTCTTTGCCTATTTGGGTGGTTGCAGCTTCTCCCGCTTTAATGGCTTTTGCGCTATCCTTCAGATAACCATTACCCTGATATTTATCTTTCAAAACTTCAACGGTGGTACAACGGCAGTTCCAACCGTTTGGTGGTGTATAAGAACTCCAAAACGGGTCAGATTTTGGCAAAGTGATATTATTTAGTGCAGCGTGTTCGTCTCGCACTCGATTGTCCCCTGCAGTACGATATTGCAACTCATATCGGTCGCTATCGCTAAATCCTTCCCACTGCGCCGCCATTTGAGACGAGCCCACTGCAAACTCATATTCGGCTTCCAGATAGTTTTTGTTGTAGGCTGAATTTAGTTTACTAAACTCATTGGATAGTTGGGCAAAGGGCTTTAAATTTCCTTTGTCATCCAATAGCAATTTTGAAGCTTCGAACAATTGGGCGTGAGTTTTCAGACCTCCAAACAAGAACGCATCGCTTTGTAAAGCGGTGCGCATCGTTTCCGGCATATCGTTGTCGGTTATGGCAAAATTGAAAACGTCATAGGTTTGGTTGATTAGATCCTGGTACGCTTTCTCTGTTTGCAAGTCTTTTGGGCTGTAACTCCCTTTTTCGTGCAAACGTTTAAAGGCAGTTGAACCAGTCTTTAAAAGTTGTTTAAATTTATCGCCAACGGCTAAGTTCAACTGCCCTGCTTTTGTTTTGCAATCCTCACAACCGCAATTGTATAAGTTAGAAATTCGTAGATGGAATGCGTTAAAGTAAGGTTTCGGATGTAGGGACAGGTCGCGACCTGTCCCTACACGAAAAAATCTTCGCCCAGATTTAAAGATAAATTAGCTGGTTCTGCGGTTTTCTTTGTGCCAATAACTTTGATACCAAATTTAGTTTCTACCCATTTAGGGTCTATCTCTAAAAAGTTGGCTGCTTCGGTAGTCATTTTCCATAATACCTCTAAATCTTCGGTTGCATCATATTTGTACTGCACACCTACAGGAAGTATGCCCAAGGCAATTAAAGCAGGAATAACAGTATCGCGCCAGCATTGTTCTATCAATGATAAATCACTATCTACTAAATCGTCTAGTATACCAATCGAGGTTTTTTCTTTACCATTGGATCCGTTTTTGGTATCTTGACCCACGACGGTTCCAGAGATCCCCATTGATAATTCGTTATTGCAATAGTTTAATAAATTAGCGTAAACATCGCCATTGGTACTCACTCCTTTCGCAAATTCGAAGCTCTCGGAATCGTCAATGATAAAGTAAGCAGCCGAACCCATATCCGCCATCATTTGCTTAGCACGATTCACCATTACACGGTCTTGAGTATTGGTTTTCATCACTCGTGGTGGAATGCCATATATCTCACAAAGTTCACTCCAACAGCTGCCGCCAAAACGTTTGAACAATACCATTGGTACGCAACCGTCTAGCAAACCTAAAGTTGTGTTTTTTTCGCCAAATTCAATCAACCAGGAACCGTATTCTTTTTGTTCCCGGTAATTAATCTTTTTATCATCGGTATAGTCATAATAGATATACCCGCTTACAGGATCCACATTTTGACGTGGAATACAATCAAAAGTTAATACTGGCTCATTATTGACTAACTTATACGAGAACTCACCCAATGAATGTCGTCTATAAACCGTCTCCAAAATGGCTTTGTTGACTTGGAAAACAAACCCTTTGTCTTGCAATAATGTAGTTAAATCATCATTAGTTTTTCCATCAACATTTTTGATACTGAAAGGTCGGCTCAATGATTTTAGCATTCTATTATTGACCTGAGATTGCAAGTGTAAATCTTTCAGAATGTTATCAAACAGGTTTTGAATGGGAAAGAACTTTGGGTTCTCTTCCACCAGTGCCATATTTTGCGCATTAGTCCAGGTCTTAATGTCCTGCCTAGTTTGGCTAATGGTTTTGGGTACAATTCCAGATATATAGTTTGTGCTGGCTCCTTTAACTTTCCAAGCTCCTGATTTGTCTGCTAATTCAAATATTGAATTAGCCTTTATTACTTCTTTTCCCATCTTAATAATCGTGATTAAATTTTGCTCTTGAACCAAATTCAAAAGGTTGTTTTTCGCCTGCTGTAGTTTCGTCTCTTACCAATTGGGGTAATGAGGATACATTTATCGTTCCTGTGGCTACTTTCGTAAACCAACTAATGGCACGGTCGTAGCGGTCTTTTGCTTTTTCGTAGATAAAGTCCGCATTACAGAGCTCAGCTACATACCACTTTGCGAGTGTGCAACAATGCTGTACTACTAGTGAATGGCGGTCGTTTCCTGCCTTGTTAAAGATGTTTTCTACATCATATAACAATCTACCGTCCAACCATTTTTTATTATCGATGTTTGGATCTAAATAACTTCTTGCCTCTTCGATGGCGGCGCTACAAGCCTGAGCGACTAGATCATCATTCCCTTCAGTAATTTGATCTAGTTGGTAATCATAGATTACACTGCCTAAATCTGATTTTTCTATAAACATATTAATGCTGTTTTACGGTTTTTTGGCGGGTAATAACCCGCTCTTTTTTGTCTTGAAGCCCTTTGTGCTGCGAAATATAATGTTGTTCATAAATAGGAAATCCCAAACAATCTACTCCGACTTGATAGGTTACTACTCTCATGCTTAATATTTTCGGTTGTTAATGTGTCCTACGTGGTATTCTGCTTTTTCTTTGCTGGCAATGTTCTCAATAATCCAAACACCGCCTTCTAATCCATCGGGTCCATCCATCATTTTTGAGTTAGGAGCCACGCCAAGAAATTCCTCCTTCATTCTTTGCATGTGCGGATTGTCTTTTTCGTCTTCGTTAAAGTAGAGACAACCTTGTTTGTACTTTGGCTCCAGCGTTCCCTCGATACGGGTATATTTATCGTCCTTCTTTCTTTTATCTAAAGACATGAAAATCGGAATCCTGTTCAAAAGTCTGGCAACTGTTTTTATAAGCGGTTTTAGAACCTGCTCCCAAAACGGTTCTTGGAGTGAGTTGTTTTCTATCCAGTTTTTGAACGTATCTACTTTTTTACTCTTTACCCAATCGTGGGCGTGGTACAGATTTTGTACAAATGTTTGTTGGGTCATATTGTCAAGCCAAACCTTGTATAAATAAAAGTTTCCTTGTCTGTAACCAATAACCCCTGTAAATTTTCGAGAGCTGTTTTTATTGTCTTTATTACTCGTTGCCGGGTCGGAATAAACAAGAACGTGCTCACAAGCTTTAAGAGGTGGACATTTTGCCCAGTGCACTTTTTTGAAGAGTTTGCCCACACGGATCGGGTTATTGAAATACTCCTTTTGAATGGCGCTGGTCGTCATTGTTCTAAAGGCTAGATCAATCAACTCTTCAGTATTACGTTCTGGCCACGTGGAAACTCCATTTTTGTCCCGAATATTCACAATGTCGTGAACGTTCGCTTTTTTTGCCATTTCGGTGATACAGCAGTATTTGGCTATGATGTTACCACAAGCAATGATTAACAACGGTACAGAAATAGAACGGGTTGGAATTAATGCGGTTTCAATCCAAGAGTATTTTTTTTCAATCGTATCCGGATTATTGCAATCAATATCCGTGTCAATATCATCAATCAAAATCAAGTCCGGACGTGCAGCATCGTTACGAGTTCCACGAGGGGATTGTCCCGCACCAACAGCTCTAAATGAAACGCCTTTTTTGGTTGTGAAATCGCCTTCCTCCCAACCGCTTAGGGCTTTTTGAACTCCATAATCATTTATTAAACGATCGTTGACCTCAAGAATCGTTTTGTATGGTTTTAATAGTCTTGAAGCATCATCATAAGTAGCGGAAACTAAAACGACGGTTTTCTTTTTCCCCGTCATTGTTAACTTCAAAACTTCCATCATAGTTCTACCGGACTTTGATAAATCCCTAGCCCAGGAACGCACCTCATACCATTCGGGATTTGCAAAAACACGCTTGGTTGCTTTTTTATGAAAAGGAGCTGGTTCTGATGTATAAAATTTAGGAAAATAATACTTAAACCATTCCTCATCATTTGCCTCTAAATCGGCGATCCTTTTTAGTTTATCGCTTGCATTTTCGTTTAAATCAACAGGCGTTGCCCGATATTGATTTACAACAAAGGAATCCCAAGCTAATAGCTTTTCCTTGTCTTTTCTATTTAGTGCCATCGGTCATTTTTTGTTTAATGAAGGCATCACAAAAGGCAGTTAATTTATTCGCAAAATCCGAATCAATACTTCTGATAAACAACACTAGGTTTTTGGCGACTGTTATCGTTTCGCCAATATTGGTTTCGGTTTCCAACCGCTTGATGGCTGTCGTAAGCTTCGAAATGATGTCCGTGTCTTTTGAATTAGGGAAGTTTCCAATCAAAATAGGGTAGTCTTCAGGAGTGTATTTTGGATATTCTAATACTTCGTCTCCAGAGCTTGTTTTTAACTTAACTGGTTTGAGCATAAAGTTGGGAATATCACGAACAACCGGACGTGTTTTTATCTCATCATTGGCGGCTTGTAACTGTCCGTATAATGCCGTGATTTGATTGTCTTTGGTTACTAACAAAGAGGTTTTTTCCTTGTCCCAACAACCATTTTTTACCCAAGTGCCTACTGTTTTTTCGGTCAATTTTAAACGTTCGGCTATTTCCTTTTGGGTAAGTCCATCATTTATATAGTACCGTTTTGCTAGATCGTGTTCTACCTGTTTTTTTACTCCCATATCCGCTTATTTATAAGCAAAGTTGACCTATTGGACGGCTTCAAAAAAATTTCTGTTTACTTGCTTTACAACTCTGTTAAGTCTTGGTACATAAGCGTTCAATCTCCGAACATCCGTTTTTTTAGGCGGTGGGTTTAACTAATCTTTGTCATCTCAAAAGCGAGTAATTCGAACCATTAAAATGAAAAATAAGTAATGCCAAAACCAAAAGTTTTTATTCTCAATGACGATGCTGTTCAAAATAGTTATGGGTTTTTTATTTTGACCTCTGGCGGAAAGCTAGATCGATTTAAGAGTAATCCCGTAATGCTTTCGGACCACATCAATAAGAATGAAAATGTTATTGGTAATTGGTTGAATCTTCAAGTAGAAAACGGCTTGATAAAAGCCGAACCCAACTTTGATGTAGCCCGACCGATTGGTTTAGAAATCTCGGGTCAAGTAGATCGCGATTTTATAAAAGGCGCATCGATGGGGATTTTACCTAATTGGGATTCGATGGAACGTGTAGGCGACAAACTAATCCTTAAAGAATGGGAATTAGTCGAGGCTTCGATAGTTCCGGTACCATCTAATAGAAATTCGATTGCTATTTATGGCATCGACGGCAATTTGATGGAAGAGTCTGAAATACAAAACTTATGCCTTTCATTTCAAAGCGCAGAAACTCCAAACTTAAATCCAAAAAAAGAGAACATGAAAAAAATCTTATTAAGCGTTGCCTGTCTTATGGCTTTAAGCTTTAAAGAGCAACCAACCGAAGGACTCGATGTCGCGGAAGTTGAAGCTAAAATTTTAGGTCTGTCGAATGACCTAAATGCAGCCAAACAAGAAAATGAAAGTCTGAAATTGGCAGCGAAAACCGCCAAAGAAGCGCAAGAAGCCGCCTTGTTACTGTCGACTAACCAAAAGGTTGATTTGGCAATTACTCAGGGCAAAATTCCTGCGGACAAAAAAGAAGCCTTTGTACAGTTGGGTATTACTTCGCCTGAAGTATTGCAAACAACTTTAGACTCTATTCCAGCTAAACAAAATTTTAGTGCGGGTGTAGTGATTCCAAATGGAAACGGTGGAGTTGAAGTAAAAACTATGGATGAGTTTGAAAAGTTGTCTTTTGAACAAAAGGCGGCATTTAAGCTAAGTAATCCAGAGGGATACAAAACATTATTTACTTAATCAAAAAAAAAAGATATGCACAGCTATCCAGAAATGTGGGAGTCAAGAGTAAGAACTCTACTCCAAGACGAGCAACTTGCTCCGTGGTTAGAAGGTATTCCAGAAATTAACACTCAAGTTCTTGAGGTGGGTTCTGGTTCCGCTTCTGAATCCAATATTATTCATATTCCAATTACCACTTTTAGACCAGGTGTGTTGATTAATAATTCAACTTATCCTATTGCGTTAGTGGCTTATGATGACACAAGTATGACCGTTCAGTTAGATAAGTACCAAACATTGGTTACAACGCTGACGGATGATCAAGCAAATGGTGCTAGTTACAAGCAAATTGATGAAATAACAAAATCACATCGTGATGATATTACGGAATCAAAATTTGCAAAAGCAATTCACTCTATTGCCCCACAGGCAGCAGTGGCTAACAAAACATTTGTAATTCAATGTACAGGTGATGAAGTGACTCCAGGTGGACGCAGAAAAATGCTTTGGAAAGATTTAGTTGCTGCAAGAAAAGCTATGAATGACGCCAAATGTAAAAAAAGAGGCAGAAGAATTGTGCTATGTGACGATCACGTGACAGATTTGTTGGAAGATAATTCTAATAAATATGCAGACAAACTAGCCGATTACTTATCGGGTACTGTTAAGGGTGTTTTGGCAGGTTTTGAGGTTTACGAAAACGTAGACAACCCGACATATACTGCTGCGGGAGTTAAAAAGGCTTGGGGAGCCGTTCCTGCTGGAACGGATAGAAATGCATCTGTGATTTTCCACCCAGAGAATATTGTTAAGAAAACTGGCTTGACTAAACAATATTTTGCTGACGCAAAGAATGCACCGACTACTCAACAAAATGAATACTCACTACGCCACTATTTCATTGCAGTACCTGTAATGGATCAGTATTCAGGTGTAATTATCTAGAAATCCAATTTTATAAGAGAACCAAAAAGGCTACTGCAATATGTAGTAGCCTTTTTTTATAAAAACATTATGGTGTTAGAAACCTTTTTATTTCCTGTTTTAGCTTCTTTATTGACTGCTTTCGGAATGAAGTTTATTGAAAAGCGTAAAAACAACGCTACTGATAAAGCCTTAGAAGCTGACGCAAAGGCAAAAGAAATTGACAACGAAATTAAATCGGTGGATTTCTTTAAAGGTCTTATTTCAGAAGGAAAAAGGCAATTAGATGACGCTATCGTGGCAATTAATAACCGTGATGCTAAAATTGACAAGTTAACAGATCAACTCTCAATAGCATTACAGGCAATTAAAGACAGGGACATAACCATCAATGAGCGGGATAAAAAGATAGATCTTTTGATTGACGAAATCGAAACCTTGACAGGTGAGATTCGAAAATACAAACAATTAAACGGGAAAACGGAATGAGAACAGCTAAAGGCATAAAATACATTGCCATTCATTGTTCGGCAGGTTTTGGTAAACGAGCTTCTATTGAAGCGTTTTGGAAAACTAAAGGATGGAAGTCTCCAGGTTATCATAGGCTAATTGATGTAGATGGTACAATTCACAATCTACTCGATTTTAACAAAACATCTAACGGTGTTGTAGGCTTTAATGAGCAAACTGTCAATATCTGTTACATAGGAGGGGTTGAAAATAGTGGAACGCCAACCAAACCCATTTGGAATGCAAAAGACACCCGAACTGAAGCACAAAAAACAGCGATTAAAAGCTGTATAAACGAAGCTCAAAATTGGTTAAAACAAAACGGAAATACTAACAAAATTGTCATACAAGGACACCGCGACTTTTCGCCCGATGTAAACAAAAACGGAATCATCGAGATTTGGGAACGCATCAAAGAATGTCCTTCGTTTGACGCTAAAAAAGAATACAAATGAAAAATTTAAAACACATTGTTTTGTTGTTGTTTTCTCTCGTGGTACTGGTTTCTTGCGGAAGTTCGAAGCCTACCACGTCTGAAAATAAAACACAGACCATCACGGTCAAGGAAACGGTACACGATACTATTTTCAAGATTGAAAAAGACAGCAGCTCCTACCGAGCATTGTTAGAATGCCAAAACGGTAAAGTGGTCATAAAACAGGTTATCCAAGCCGAAACAGGGCGTACATTAAAAAGCCCAAAGGTTCGGCTGGATAGCAATGAATTAAAAATTGATTGTGAGGCTAAGGCACAGGAATTACTAGCTCAATATAAAAACACCCATCGGACAGATGCTACAGAGTTAGTCATTACAAAAACCATCACAATAGAAGTCAATAAATTGACTTTCCTGCAAGAGCTTCAAATATACTTAGGCAGGATATTCCTTTTATTTATTTTCTATTGGATATCAAAATTAGTATTAAAACATTATAAACCCATATAGTTATGTCACACGAAATTTTTGAAACAAACCCCAATTTAGAAAAGGTACACGTCACTTCTGACAACACTGCTTTTTATCAGGAAACTGATGCCAAGAACCACGCTAAAACTTTAAAGGATAAAACGGTGGAAACGGTTTACAACCCTAAAACACTTGAAGCTGTGGAGGCTGAAGAGCTTAGTAAAGAAGATCAAGAAGTAGCCGACTTTGAAGCTGCAGAAAAAGCAAAAGCAGATCAAGGGGCTGCAGACGAAAAAGAAGCTGCAGACAAAGCCGAATTAGCTAAATCATTGGCCGATTTTGATCCTGAAACTACCAAATATCCAGAAGCATTGAAATTATTCAAAGCCCTGAAATTGGATTCAGAAAACGTGAAAGCAGAAACAATTTATCCTTTGTTGGTAGCTGCTAAAGCAAGCGTACAAGAAGGTGTTAATACTGAAGAGTAATGGGAAAACCAAGTGTAAATGTAGGCTTTGAAAACGGCAACCTCGGGGTTGTCGCTACAAGCCCAGACGGTATTTGCTCGATTGTAGCGAGTGCCGTTGCTAACGGAACCTTTGCTTTAAATACTGTTTATACAGTGTTTAGTTTGAAGGAAGCCGAGGCTCTAGGTATCATAGGTGGTATTTCCAACTATGAATTGCATAAAACCATTAAAGAGTTTTATGCTGAGGCTGGAGACGGAACCGAGCTTTGGATTTATGGCGTTGCCAAAACCCGAACTCTTGACCAATTGGTTGCTGATAGTGAGGCTCTTTTGACTGCGTCAAACAGACGTATTCGTTTTGTGATTTTGAAATTTGCGCCAACTGCAGCTGCGACAGTTGCGGCAGGAATCATTACAGGTTTCCCTGCTACATTGGCGGCGGCTCAAACCCTTGCGGAAGACTTTACAGAAAACAAAATACACCCTGTAATTTTCATTATTGAAGGTTATGCTTATTCAGGCGTTCCTGCTGATTTAGTTGGCTTCTCATTGACTACTTACAACCGTGTGGCTGTACTAATCGGTGACACCGAAACTAGAACTGGAGCCACTGCCTCTAAAGGTGCAGCCGTTGGAGTTCTTGGTGGAAGATTGGCAAAAAATCAAGTACACGTCAATGTTGGACGTGTGAAAGATGGTGCTTTGAAACCGTTACAATTCTATATCCTGGACACGCCAGTGGAACAAGTGAATATTGATGCTTTGTATGACAAAGGATTTATTACCATTCGCACCCACGTGGGTAAATCAGGTTATTATTTTGTAGATGATATGACGGCTTGTACCGTTGAGGACGATTACCATTATATCACTCGCAGACGTGTAATTGACAAAGCTTTTGTTTTGGCTAATGCTACTTTGACGAATTATATTTTAGATGATTTCAATTTGTTGGATGGCGGGAAACTGTCACCGATCGATGCCAGAACCATCGAGGCAGAACTCGAAAGGGTTATTGCTCAAGAAATGAGTGCAAATGGCGAATTGTCTGTAGATGTTACAAAAGCAAATGATACAGGTGTTCAAGCCTTAGTTGATACTACAAACAATGTGGCATCAACAGGAAAAATCAACGGTAAAATTAGCGTAAAACCTAAAGGATACGGTAGATACTTAGAATTTACCATAGGATATACCCTTAACTCTTAATTAAGAAGATATGTTTAATACTAGAGAATACGAGTGGGCAGATATTACTGTCATTTTTGGAGGCGTTGACTTGCTAACGATTCGTGCAGTAAAATGCAAAAAGAAACGCGAAAAAGAAGCTATTTATGCCAAAGGGCGTCAACCGTTTGCCATCCAGAGTGGTAACGATATGTACG
>JAYVIN010000049.1:0-13137 GCA_043770135.1 Flavobacterium sp.
TAAATCGCCCTTGTTCAGCAACTTTTCAGCAATGCCGTTAGTAATCGAATTAACCAATTGATGATACTTCGGGATATCACTTTTAGGGTTAATAGAGAAAGCAAAATTCTTATTATTCATAACTACCGTTCTGTACTGTTCTGGATTTCTAAAGTACTAATTTCTTTGAATAAAAAAAGTATAACAGAAAAAAAAATATTTTTAGTTTGGGTAGTCGTATTTCATACAAATTTATTTTTGATTACATTTGAATTTCAATGGAAGCAATAAAAATTATAGAATGTCCGAGAGATGCGATGCAAGGGATAAAGGCATTTATTCCTACGGAAAGAAAAGTGGCTTACATTCAATCCTTGCTTCGGGTGGGATTTGACACCATCGATTTTGGGAGTTTCGTTTCGCCTAAAACTATACCTCAAATGCAGGATACTGCCGAAGTTTTAGCTCAACTGGATCTTTCTAAAACACAAAGTAAATTATTGGCAATAATTGCCAATACTCAAGGCGCAATCGAGGCTTCGCAACACCAACCCATTCAATATCTAGGTTTCCCATTTTCGATTTCAGAGAATTTCCAAATGCGGAATACCCACAAAACTATAGCCGAATCTTTAATTACTTTACAGGATATTCTTGAGATTTCAGATAAAAGTAATAAAGAAGTTGTGGTCTATCTTTCGATGGGATTTGGTAATCCATACGGTGATCCTTGGAATATTGATATTGTGAGCGAGTGGACAGAGAAACTTTCCAAAATGGGTGTAAAAATCCTTTCACTTTCTGATACTATAGGGAGTTCAACACCAGAAGCAATAAAGTATTTATATTCTAATTTGATTCCAAAATATCCTCATATTGAGTTTGGCGCCCATTTACATTCCACTCCCGACAAATGGTTCGAAAAAGTAGATGTTGCTTATCAATCTGGTTGTCGACGTTTTGACGGAGCAATTCAAGGTTTTGGTGGTTGCCCGATGGCAACAGATACGCTCACAGGGAATATGCCTACCGAAAAACTACTATCTTATTTTACTTCAAAAAAAGAAAACACCAGTATAAATTCTTTGAGTTTTGAAAGTAGTTATAATGAGGCTTTGAAATTATTTTCTGAATTTCATTAATTTTTTTTTCTAAGAATGAGTAAATATTATTTTAGGGATTAAAACGTTGTTATTAAAATACGATATTAAATTTTAGTCATTACTTACTACAGGATGAAAAATTTTATTTTTAAATATACTATTTTAGGAATTGGGATTCTATCTCTCATTGCTTTATCTTGTTCAAGTGATGTAGATTTTGATCAAGCCAATGACCTTGTCGCTGAACCAGTAATTATTTCTAATTTAGCTTCTTTTAATATACATTCTAATCAATTTGTTACTGGAGGAATTGAGCAAACACAATTTGAGGACGTACCCAATTTTGATTTATTCAAAGAGGCTTTCTTTAAAAGCAACTTAACTAAAGCTGAATTCTTTTTTGAATTTAACAATACTATAAATAGAGATTTTGTTGTTGATTTAGTTTTACTTGATGCAATTGATGTTCCACTTTACTCCGTTAGTATTCCTATTGCTGCTTATACTGGTATTCCAAACATTATCACAAAAACAGAAATCTTTGAGAACAACCTCAATATTCTTACCAGTACAAGAAAAATGTCTTTCACTATTCGATTGCTATCAGGAACTTTATTGACCGAAGCAAGTCCCGGTAATCTGAAACTTCGTTCTAATATTACCGCTTATTTTAAAGTAGAATGAGAAAAGTAACATTCTTATTTATACTATCATTATCCATAAGTTGTCTCGCCCAAAACAAGCAGCTCTTGTACAATTTTACCACGATTCCTCAATCCTTAATGACCAATCCTGGGGCAGACTTTAAATACAAATGGTATGTGGGCGTGCCTTTAGTCTCTGGCTTTTCTGCCAATATTGGTTCTAGTGGTTTTTCAGCCTTTGATTTATTTGCTAATGATGGTGTAGATTTCAACACTAAATTGCGAAACATAGTGTTCTCCGTTTCCAGAAATGATAAGATTTTGATTAATGAACAACTCGAAATTTTTAATGGAGGATTTAAAATAAATAGAGACTATGACGACCCAATGTATTTGTCTTTTGGCATGTATCAAGAGCTTGATTTTTTGCTTTATATGCCCAAAGATTTAGCTATTTTGGCGCTGTATGGCAATAGAGATTATTTAGGCAAGGTTTTTAATCTGGGCGATGCAAATGTCAAAGGCGAATTGCTTTCTGTTTTTCATCTTGGAATACATAAGAAAATAAACCAAAAAGTAATTCTAGGGGCTAGGGGAAAAATCTATTCCAGTATTTTTAATATTTCGTCAACCAAAAATTCGGGATATCTCTACACAGTACCTGCTGAAAATGAATTTTACAAACAAGTTATTGCCTCAAATTTAAACGTAAACACTTCTGGATTTACAAATTATACCGAAAATTATTCAGGAAATGCTTCTAGTGATATTCTAAAAAAGACACTTTTAGGAGGTAATCTCGGCTTGGGCTTTGATTTCGGCTTGACGTATTATCCTAAAGATAATATTCAAATTACCGCCAGTCTAGTTGATGTTGGTTTTATTCGACATACAAAACAAGTGGAGAATTACAGTTACAAAGGAATTTATGTTCAAGAAGGGGTGCAACCTGATTTTATTAACCCTAGTTTATCGACTGAAAGTTTAGGCAATCAATTTAGCGAAGCTATCCCCTCTATTACCTATACTAAAAAATACACCAGTTGGCGTCCCATAAAATGGAATGCTTCCTATCAATATTCTTTTGGCGAAAGCGAAAACTCAGGTTGTAATTGCAATGGCAACGAGATGGTATATATGAATTCGATTGGAGCACAGTTGTATATGATGACAACACCAAGAATTCCTATTATGGCACTAACGGCTTATTATCGAAAAAGAATTTCGGATGCTTTAGAACTGAAAGGGACGTATACTCTAGATTCCTTTTCAAGCAAAAATATAGGTTTGGGATTATCAACTACCCTTAGTAAAGTCAATTTTTATTTTTTAGCAGATAATCTATTAGAATATCGGGATTTGAGCAAAGCCAACAGTCTTTCGTTTCAATTAGGACTCAATGTAATTTTCGCTGACAAAAACACTGTTGATTAAAAAAACTTCCAACTTCTAACTTCTACCTTCTAACTTTTCTTTATATTTGCACGCAATTTAAATACAAATTGCAATGATCGCACACAACTCCAAGATTATCGGCGAAGGTCTAACATACGATGATGTATTATTAGTTCCAAATTACTCGAATGTGCTTCCTCGCGAAGTGAGTATCCAATCTAAATTTTCTAGAAATATAACGTTAAATGTACCTATTGTATCCGCAGCTATGGATACCGTAACCGAAAGTGCTATGGCAATTGCTATGGCTCAAGAAGGCGGAATTGGGGTTTTACACAAAAATATGACCATCGAACAGCAAGCCGCCAAAGTGCGTAAAGTAAAACGTGCCGAGTCGGGAATGATTATCGATCCCGTGACTTTGCCATTAACTTCAAACGTTGCCGATGCCAAAAATGCCATGAAAGAATTTGGTATTGGCGGTATTCCAATTGTGGATGAAAACAAAATATTGAAAGGGATTGTAACCAACCGTGATTTGCGTTTCGAGAAAAACAATGCAAGACTAATCATTGAGGTGATGACCTCAGAAAACCTAATAACCGTTGCCGAAGGCACTTCATTAGAACAAGCTGAGGTGGTTTTACAAGGGCACAAAATAGAAAAACTACCGGTGGTAAATGCCGATTATAAATTGGTTGGGCTTATCACTTTTAGAGATATTACCAAACTCACCCAAAAACCGATTGCCAACAAAGATATTTACGGACGTTTACGAGTGGCTGCTGCTATCGGTGTTACTGGTGATGCGGTGCAACGTGCCGAAGCATTAGTAAACGCAGGAGTAGATGCTATTATAATCGATACGGCTCACGGACATACTCAAGGTGTTGTAAATGTATTGAAAGAAGTAAAATCAAAATTCCCACAAATAGATGTTATTGTGGGTAATATCGCTACACCAGAAGCGGCAAAATTTTTGGTCGAAAATGGTGCCGATGGCGTAAAAGTAGGTATTGGTCCAGGTTCTATTTGTACCACTCGAATTGTAGCAGGTGTTGGTTTTCCTCAGTTTTCTGCCGTGCTCGAAGTAGCAGCAGCTATTAAAGGAACTGGTGTTCCAGTCATTGCCGATGGTGGAATTCGGTACACAGGCGATATTCCAAAAGCAATTGCTGCTGGAGCCGATTGTGTTATGTTGGGTTCGCTTTTGGCTGGAACCAAAGAATCACCAGGAGAAACCATCATTTTTGAAGGAAGAAAATTTAAGTCGTATCGTGGAATGGGATCCATAGAGGCGATGGAAGACGGATCGAAGGACCGTTATTTTCAAGATGTAGAA
This sequence comes from Flavobacterium sp., assembly GCA_043770135.1. GTDB lineage: Bacteria > Bacteroidota > Bacteroidia > Flavobacteriales > Flavobacteriaceae > Flavobacterium. Next base: position 4,464 of record JAYVIN010000049.1, read on the forward strand.
GACGATGTCAAGAAACTCGTTCCTGAAGGAATCGTGGGTCGTGTACCCTACAAAGGGGAATTGAACGAAAGCATGCAACAATTCATTGGCGGACTTCGTGCCGGAATGGGGTATTGTGGTTCCAAGGATATTCCGACTTTGCAAGAAACAGGACGTTTTGTTCGTATTACCGCCAGTGGAATTAACGAAAGTCATCCGCACAATGTGACCATTACTAAAGAAGCTCCGAATTATTCGAGGTAGTTATTAGTTTTAAATACAAAGGCGCAAGATGTATTTCTTGCGCCTTTTTTTAACATTTATTAAATCTGAGTTCTTTGTTTTTTTGCTGTATAAAACTGTTTATAGTCCTAAATTTTTCTTTAAAATGGATAAATCAATAGAATCATAATCGCCTTTATTGTAAATAGATACAAAAAGCACTAATTTGTTTTCTATTGCTACTATGGTTTCGTAAGTTATAACTCGTCCACCACCGCTTGCACCTTTTCCTTTAGACTTTATATTTATTCTAATTTTTTTAAAGCAATTGCCTAAATCATCTGCAAGTTTTAATTCTTTTTCAATATTATCTAAAATATTTTGAAAATCAGATTTTAGAGAGGGGAATTTTTTGAGTAGTGTTTTGAATTCTTTGCTAAATTCTTTGTCAATTTCTGTTTTATAATTCATCTAAAAAAGATTGTGCGGATTGACCTTTGAAAGTTCCTGCGGTTACCTCACGCTTTACTTCTTTTAATCTGTTTATCCAAGTACGCTGTTTTGGTGTTAATTCTTTTGCGTCTGGTTTTACTTCCTCATCAATAACAACTCCTTTATTGGTAACAGAAAGCATTTTGGCAAGTTCCAATACTATTTTCCCTGCTTTGGTTCGCTCATTTATAGTTATAGTAGTCATGGTAAGTCTTTTTTAAAACACAAAGCTACAAAAAAACAGGCTACAGTATCGCAACGCTTTTTTTTTGGTTTTTTATTTTATTTTTATATAGCTTTCTTTTTAGCGTGGTTGTATAGTAGCTTTTACAGTTTTCGTTTATAAAGGCTATTTTTTAATTCTGTTGTAGTAATACAAATATTATAACCTTTTTTCAGCAATCCTTTTATTAAAACTTTATCCGAAGTCCATATTTTGTGTTTTTTATAAAGGTTTAGAGCTACAAAAAACATATCATCTTCATCTATATCCTTTACTATTTCTTTGGCTTTTTCTATGAATTTTTTTGGTATCGTTTTGGTTTCAATTATGTTTATTTTCTCCTTAAATAATTTTAGTTCTGCTATCAATTCTAATTTAGAATAGGGCGACAACAATACTATTTTATCAAAATGATTTTGAATTTCATCAAGCACAAAATTTGGAACAAAGAATTGAATTTTACCTTTTTCGTTTAAAATTTTTGCAATAGTCCCTTTTGGCGTTATTAATGCACTAATGATTATATTACTATCAGTAATTACTATCATTGTGTAAGTTATATTGTTTTGTTAATTTTTCAGACATATTTTTATTCACCTCTTTAGAAAGTTTCATAATTTCTTGTTGGGTACTCAATTTTACTTTTGCAACGGGTTTATTACTTGTTGTGTCTTCATTTATTTTGACAAATGGAAGATTTTTGGCAAATTCTAAAAAAGATTTCCCTGCTTTAGTTCGCTCATTTATAGTTATAGTAGTCATGATATACTTTGTTTAAAACACAAAGCTACAAAAAAACGGGCTACAGTATTGTAATGTTTTCAATTTTTAACCCTTGGTGATTTTTCAACTTCCTTGTATGCCGTTTTTGATGAATCAAAGCCATCTTTTTGCAACCCACAACTTTTAACCTTTTTGGTAACAAAAAAACACACCCATTTGTGAGTATTGTTCAAAAGTTTACATCTTTTTATTGCCTTTCGAAACAAAAATAACACAAAATGATTGTTATTTAAAACATAAAAGCTATTCTTGTTAAGAATAACATACATTTAAAAATAAATGACATCAAGAAAACAAGCTATTTTTCCAAAATACAATACGATTTTGGAACAAATGGGAGAAAACATAAAGATGGCTCGGAAAAGAAGAAAACTCACCATGGTTCAGGTAGCGGAGAGAGCGGATATTTCAAGATCTACCTTACACCTAATCGAGTTAGGAAATTCAAGTGTGGCAATGGGCGCCTATTTTAATGTATTCAGGGTTTTAGGTCTTCAGGAAGATTTCCTGAAACTAGCAGCCGATGATACACTGGGAAGAAAACTCCAAGACCTCGAACTATTAAAATAACAGTGTGGCGAGGAGTTGCTAAACACGAAATAATCTTATTCAATCAGCTTAAAAGCCAACACGCTAGCAATGATTCAAAACAAAACCGACCTATACGTTTACGCAGATTGGCAGGGAATGCTTGAACCTAAAATCATAGGTATCTTATCGGCACAACAAGCTAAAGGCAAAAAAGCATTCAGCTTTGAATACGACAAAGAATGGCTCAAAACAGAACACAAATTTCTGTTAGACCAAGACATCCAATTGTATGGAGGTCCACAATATCCTAACCAAAAAGAAAACTTCGGAATATTTCTGGACAGTATGCCCGACACTTGGGGACGTACACTAATGAAGCGAAGAGCCGCGCAATGGGCAAAAGAAAAAGGAGAAAAAACCCCAACCTTATACGATATTGATTTCCTGTTAAATGTTTACGATGAAAGTCGTATGGGGGCGTTGCGCTTCAAAATTAATCCAGAAGGTCTTTTTTTAGACCACAACGAAACAGCTTCTACACCGCCATGGTCCTCCATTCGAGAATTACAAAACGCAGCAGCTAATTTTGAAAACAATGATGAAAATGATGCCGTAAAAAAATGGTTGACTGTTTTGATGGCGCCGGGTTCCTCACTCGGAGGAGCAAGACCAAAAGCCAATATCTTAGACACGGATAAAAGTCTTTGGATTGCCAAATTCCCATCAAAAACGGACACTACAGACAAAGGCGCATGGGAATTCTTATCCTATAAATTGGCCCTAAATGCAGGAATAGAAATGGCAGCTTGTCGGATAGAAAAAATAATGGGTGACTATCATACCTTTTTCACAAAACGCTTCGACAGGGATAGGGGAGTAAGAATACACTTTGCGTCTGCCATGACCATGACTGGGAATAATGAAGATACTATTCGTAGCCATCCAGCAAGCTATTTGGATATTGCCGAATTTATAAGTAATCAGGGCGCAAATGTAGAAGCCAACTTACACCAGTTATGGCGCAGAATAGTTTTCAATATCGCTATTTCAAATACGGATGACCATCTAAGGAATCACGGTTTCATCTTGACCAAAGGGGGGTGGATTTTATCTCCCGCTTACGACCTAAATCCTTCAATAGAAAAAGAGGGTCTAGCATTAAATATTGATACGGATAACAACAACCTTGATTTCGAATTAGCAACAAGCGTTGGAAAATTTTTTCGTCTGAATCAAGAACAAATGAAAGCCATTATGGAAGAAGTACTCAAAGCAACAAGCAATTGGAAAACCATTGCTAAAGAGCTAGGCATTTCCAGAAATGAACAAGAACTAATGGCTAAAGCTTTTAGATAAAATTGGATTTATACTGCTTAAACTTAACATTTACCGAAAAAATTTTCCTGTCATTGCAAGTGAAACTCAGTGAATCAAAGCCATCTTTTTGTTGCTAGTGCATTAACGCTGTCAGGGTTAATCCCGAAGTTTCGGGACTGATAGGGTTTTAGAAAAGTCTAAAATCAAAAAGGCGCAAGATTCAGTTCTTGCGCCTTTTTTTCAATATAATTATGAGTTATTTTGTCTCCCTCTCCTTCGGAGAGGGTCGGGGAGAGGATTAATCGGGAACCAAATCCGCCAATAATTTTTTATTGCCCACAATCCATAGCATGTCGTCTTTTTTCAGAAACACAATCGACTCCGGAGTTTTTTGTCTGAAGTACTATCCAACTTCTTTATAGAATCTGGGATTAATAGAGCAAACCAATCAACCAAAGCGGTATGGTATTCAACAATGGCAATTCTATATCATCTTTTACAATCCAAGCATTTTCTATTCCTTCAATTTGTTTTTGTCCTTTACTTTTTCCACCCACCTCAAAGGTGTATTTGTCATCAATCAAAAAATCAGCTTGTTTAGAAAGTTTCACTTTGTGAAAAGTTTGCAATTGCGACACAAAAAAAGTTTCTCGAACGGTTCCAATAAGTGGTTTTTCTTCTGCGAGTGCATGCAATAATGTGGTATTGTTCAGTACTATCTTTTCGGGTTTTTGTAATGTGGCTATACTATTTCCTGTTGGGAATAATAACGAAATAATTTTTGCTTGTTCTAAATAGTATAAGTAATTAATCAACGAATTGCGATGAATTCCCGTTTTGATGGCTAAGTTTGAGATATTGGGTTTGAACGGTACTTGTTGTGCAATAACATAAATCAATTGTAATAGTTTTTTGGCATTCCTAATGTCAAAATCGGGTAATTCTGCCATATCTATTTCAACAATAGTTCTAATGAGTTGATTGATGCGTTGATGAACAGAGGATGTGTCGTCAAGTCCAAAGGGATAATATCCATAATTCAGATAACTGCCAAAATAGATAAGCGGACGAAAATCATTTGGAATTTTTTTCTTAATTTCAGCACTATTAAACAGTAAATCATCGATACTAAAAATAGGTAAATCAATAATCTTTAGCATTTTCAAATACTCTCTAAAGGACAAACCTACCAATTCATAAAGCAAAGCTCTTCTACTTAAATCGCCTTCCTGTTTTGTAATATCAATAATGGAAGAACCTGTAAAAATGATTTTTAAATCAGGATAAAAATCATAGCAATTTTTTATTTCCTGCGACCAGTTTTTATATTTATGTACTTCATCTAACACCAAAATTAGCCCTCCATTTTTATAAAATTGGCTTACGGTTTCTTTTAAGGAATGATTCGTAAAGTACAAATCATCTAATGAAAAGTAGGCCGCTTTTTCCGTTGGCAAATTTTGTTCTTTTATCCATTGCAACAAAAGCGTTGTTTTTCCTGTTCCTCTGGCGCCTTTTATCCCTATTAATCGGTTTTCCCATTTGATGAAATCAAATAAATAGCGCTTAAAATCAAGACTTACACTGCTTACCAATCGTTCGGATTGTTCTAATAAAGTAATCATAACTTCCGGTTTTAATTTGCAAATATATAAAAATGCACATTATATTGTGCAAATTAATCATAAAAATGCATATTTAATTATGCAGTTAAGTCACTTTGTTTCTGACTGATTAGGAATTCAATTCCTAAACAGTAAGAAATAGCTCCGCAATTTTATCATTCTGAGTGAAATACAGTGAAGTGTAGCAATCTCTTTGTTGCTAGAGGATTAACGCTGACAGTCCCGAAACTTCGAGATAAAACCTAATAGGGTTGTAGAAAAGTATAAAACTCAAAAGGCGCAAGATTCAATTCTTGCGCCTTTTTTTGGTAAAAATAATTTTTTAAATCCCCACGAAATTACTCGGTGTAATCTGCATCAATTCGGCTTTAACTTCAGATGAAACGTCAAGAGTTGCAATAAAGTTATGAATCGCCTTTTTGTCAATAGCTTCGTTGGTTCTTGTCAATCCTTTTAGGGCTTCATAAGGATTTGGGTAGGCTTCACGACGCAAAATGGTTTGAATCGCTTCGGCTACAACCGCCCAGTTTTTCTCTAAATCTTCATGGAATTTAGGCTCGTTCAAAAGCAGTTTGTTCAAACCTTTTAGAGTCGCTTCAAAAGCAATTAGTGTATGTCCCATAGGAACCCCAATATTTCTTAAAACCGTACTATCGGTTAAATCACGTTGTAATCTGGATAAAGGTAATTTGGCAGATAAATGTTCGAAAATAGCATTGGCAATCCCTAGATTTCCTTCGGAGTTTTCAAAATCAATGGGGTTTACTTTGTGTGGCATCGCCGAGGAACCAATTTCTCCCGCTTTTATTTTTTGTTTAAAATAGTCCATCGAAACATACGTCCAAATATCTCTGTCCAAGTCAATAATAATGGTATTGATTCTTTTTAATGCATCAAAAAAAGCGGCAAAATGATCGTAATGTTCAATTTGTGTAGTAGGGAAGGAGTGATGCAATCCTAGGTTTTCTTCTACAAAATCCCCACCAAATTTTCTCCAGTCAATTTGTGGATAGGCAACATGATGGGCATTGTAATTTCCTGTCGCTCCCCCAAATTTAGCGGCAAACGGAATGTTGAACAACAATCGCATTTGTTCTTCTAAGCGTTCTACAAAAACCCCAATTTCTTTACCCAAACGGGTTGGAGAAGCCGGTTGTCCGTGAGTTTTAGCCAACATTGGAATAGCCTTCCATTCTACACTCAAATCTTTTAACTTTGAGGTTAAGGCAATTAAAGAAGGCATATACACTTTCTCGAAAGCGTCTTTGGTCGAAAGTGGAATGGCGGTGTTGTTGATGTCCTGAGATGTCAATCCAAAATGGATGAACTCTTTGTACTGCGATAAGCCCAGTTTTTCGAAAGCGTCTTTGATAAAATATTCCACCGCTTTTACATCGTGGTTGGTTACTTTTTCGGTTTCTTTAATCCAAAGGGCATCTTCGGTCGTGAAGTTTCTGTAAATGTCACGTAAACTTTCGAATAGGTTCGGGTTAACGGCTGCAAGTTGTGGCAATGGAATTTCGCAAAGTGCGATAAAATATTCGATTTCAACCAATACACGGTATTTAATTAAGGCTTCTTCAGAAAAATATTTCGAAAGCGAACTGGTTTTACTTCTATATCGACCGTCGATTGGAGATACGGCGTTTAATTCGTTTAATGTCGTCATTGTTGGTGTTTATTTAGAAAGTGCAAAGATAGCATTTCAGATTTTAGATTTCAGATTTCAGAATTAAGATTTTACACTAACACCGAAATTGCCTTTTGAAATTGACTTTTGAAATTGCTTTTTGAAATTACCTAAGTTCTTTTTGAACAATTTCCATTCCTTTTGTTCCTGTTGTAGCAATCACTTTGATGTTATTTGGTAAATCATAAACAGTTGCAGGGTTGGGGTCGATGTAATAAGTAGGAATAGTTGGTTTGGCATAATGCATCAAACTAGCAGCAGGATAAACTTGTAAAGAGGTCCCAATGATAATTAGAATGTCCGCTTTTTGGACTATGCCTACAGCTTCTTCTAAAACGGGGACTTCTTCGCCAAACCAAACTATGTGAGGGCGCAATTGGTTTCCTTTATCATCGAAATCACCTAGATTTAAATCCCCTTGCCAATCCAAGATATAACTACTGTTTTTTGTACTTCGAACTTTAAGTAATTCTCCATGTAAGTGCAAAACTTCTGTGCTTCCTGATTTTTCGTGGAGGTTGTCTACATTTTGAGTAATAATATTTACCTGAAAATCATTTTCAAATCCCGCCAAAATTTCATGACCTCGATTGGGTTGTACTTCGAGTAATTGACGCCGACGTTGATTATAGAAGTCCAAAACTAATTCGGGATTTCTAGCCCAACCTTCGGGTGTTGCCACATCCATGACGTTGTGTCCTTCCCAAAGTCCATCAGAATCACGAAAGGTTTTAATGCCACTTTCGGCACTAATTCCAGCACCAGACAAAACCACTATTTTTTTTAATGAAGGAGTAGCCACAGCTATGTAAATTTTAAAAGGAAGTCAAAAAAATAGAAATTACAAGTAGTATTAGTTTTGAATAATCGCAGAACATGCAATTCTTGCTCCAGAGTTACCTGCTGGTTGAGTTACGAAATCATCTGCTCCAGCATGAACGATTAGTCCTTTTCCTAAAATATCTTTTGTAGTATCTCCACAACCGATACACCATTCGGAAGTGGTTAAAGTTATGGAGCCATTTCCTTGTTCATCGGCGGTAAAATTACCTATATCTCCTTTATGATACTCATCAACTCCCCATTTTCCATGTTTTTTGAAAGTGGGATTCCAGTGTCCTCCTGCGGAACTTCCATCTGCAGCGGAGCAATCTGATTTTTCATGAATGTGTATCGCATGAATTCCAGGTTTTAAACCTGAAATTTTTGCTAGGAATGTTACTGTTCCATTTTTTGCTATAAAAGTCGCAGTTCCAGAAACCGTACTACTACTTTTTGATTCTAGAGTAATTTCTAATTTTTTAGAATCCTTAGAATTAGTTATGCTTTTACAGCCGAAAAATAGGGCTACTAGAATTACGATTGATACAATTATTTTTTTCATAATTTGGTTGTTTTTTCAAAAGTAAAGTTAGCAATAAAACTAAAGTAAAATGATATTTTAAAATCAATACATTCGTTTTTAATATTATATTTTTTTTTGCCACAGATTCACAGATTTAAAAAATAGATTAGCATAATAATTTACAGTAATTTTAAAATTTTTCAGGATCAGGATCAATATTATGAAAAAATAGATTGGAAATTTACTCTCAAAAGTTCCGCATTGATGGGTGATTTTGAAGAAATTCAATCCAGTAATCGAAATATCAGTCCGGGTTATGATATTGCTATTTATTCTTATGTTCGATGGTCGGCAACTCAAAAATTATAACAATTGTAATTTTAAAATGGTCTAATCCTTTTTAAAATTTTACAATGGTTAATGCCGATAGACAATATATTGAGTACAATTTATTGGACTCTTATATA
>JAYVIN010000050.1:0-4451 GCA_043770135.1 Flavobacterium sp.
CTTGTCTTACCTTCTTCAACAACAAAATCATTTTTTTTGAATTGCTGTAACTCAAAAGCACTTAATATTTTTTCCAAGTCATCACCTGCAAAACCAATAGCTTCAAAATATTTTTTAACTTTTAACATGCCTTTTATCTTTGATTAGGGGAGGTTTTTTATGCTTGCCACTAACTCATAAATATACGCAACTTTAAAAGGCAGAATATATTTTAAGTCTTGATTACATTGTTTTTTTGAACATTCCAAAAATAAGAAAAATTGTATTACAAATTATAATGGTGTGAATTTGAAATCTATTTCCATTCCAATTGGCTACTAAAAACACAAAACCACACTTTTTTAGGATGTAGCTTTTATTTCGTTTTTGGATACAGAATACAATTCTAACTAATCATTGACGATAAATTTTTTAAAATTATATTTCTTATTTTTGCAATCAAACTTTTAAAGATGCAAAAACTAATTTCATATCCCATTTCGGTTATCTATTATTTGTGTTTTGGGCTGTGTTTGGTTCTTTTTCATCCCATTCAATGGGTTTTTTTAAACGTTTTTGGTTACCAAGCCCATAAAAAAAGCGTCGATTATTTGAATTTTTTGCTTCTTCGATGTACTAATTTGGTGGGAACCACATACACATTCGAAAACCGAGAATCGATACCCAAAAATGTCCCTCTCATTTTTGTGTCTAACCATCAAAGTATGTACGATATCATCGCTATGATTTGGTATTTAAGAGATTTTCATGCTAAGTTTGTTAGCAAAGCCGAATTAGGAAAAGGCATACCAAGTGTTTCTTATAATTTACGGCACGGAGGCTCTGTTCTCATTGACCGAAAAGACCCAAAACAAGCCATTCCGACCATCAAAGGACTCGGAGAATATATCGAAAAACACACTCGTTCTGCTGTTATTTTTCCTGAGGGAACACGTTCTAAAGACGGAAAACCGAAAGAGTTTGCCCAAACAGGATTAAAAATATTGTGCAAAAATGCACCTTCAGCATTTGTCATTCCGATTACGATAAATAATTCATGGAAAATGGTAAAATTTGGATTTTTTCCATTAGGTTTGGGAAATCATCTTACCTTTACAATTCATAAGCCACTTTCGGTAAAAGAAGCGTCGATAGAGGATATAATGATAACGACAGAAAGTGTAATTGTGAAAGCAATAAAATAAGTATAATAGGTTTTGATTTAGGAAAATCTAAAATCAAAATCCCTAATCTAAAATTGAAAATGTCTATAAAAAACATTCGATTAGAAGTAATGCAACTTTTAGAAAAAAATGTTGGTGCTTATGTGGACCAATATCTAATTCCAGTAGAAAAAATTTGGCAGCCATCTGATTTTTTGCCTAATTCGGAAGGCGATAATTTTCTAGAAGAAGTAAAAGAATTGAGAGAAATATCCAAAGATTTACCCTATGATTTTTGGGTGGCTATGGTAGGTGATATGATTACCGAAGAAGCGCTGCCAACCTACGAAAACTGGTTGATGGAAGTAGAAGGAGTTGATAATCTGGAAAGAAACGGATGGGCACAATGGGTACGACAATGGACGGGTGAAGAAAATAGACATGGTGATTTATTGAATAAATACCTTTATTTATCGGGTCGTGTCAACATGCGCGAGATTGAAATGACAACCCAACATTTAATAGGCGATGGTTTTGATATAGGGACTGGAAGAGATCCCTACAAAAACTTTGTGTACACTAGTTTTCAAGAACTAGCGACTTATGTTTCTCACAACAGGGTTTCTCAATTGGCTAAAAGTTATGGTGATACTAAATTATCCAAAATGTGTAAGATGATTGCTGGAGACGAAATGCGTCATCATTTGGCTTATAGCGAATTTGTAACCCAAATTTTCAAAATTGATCCAAGCGAAATGATGTTGGCTTTTCAATACATGATGAAAGCCAAAATTGTAATGCCAGCGCATTTCTTGAGAGAGTCAGGACAAAAAATAAGTTCTGCTTTCGAACATTTTTCGGATTCTGCCCAACGAATTGGAGTATATACTGCCAATGATTATGTTGATATTATGCAAAAACTAATCGAAAAATGGGAAATAGATAAAATAGGAAGTTTAACAGTAGAAGCTGAAAAAGCAAGAGATTACTTGATGAAATTACCTGCTCGAATGGCTAGAATTTCCGAAAGATTGGTCATTCCAGAAGAATCATTCCAATTCAAATGGGTAGAACCTGCTAGATTATAAATTTCAGAATGCAGATTTCAGATTTCAGATTGGTTGGAATAGAAAGTTTTTTGAGATTAATAATTTTTGATTTTTTACCATTGAAATTGATTAAAATATTAAACGGCTGATTTTCAAGATTATCTTGATAATCAGCTTTTTTATAAAACACCGTCAACATAATGAATCTAGATTTGATCCAGAAAACCACTCTTTTTGTCCAAGAAAAGCTTGAAAATGCCGAAGGCGGACACGATTGGTTTCATATCGAAAGAGTGCACAAAAATGCGCTTCAAATTGCTAAAAACGAAACCTGTGACCACTTAGTAGTCAATTTAGCATCACTTTTACACGATATTGCTGATAGTAAATTTCATCCCGATGCTTCGGGAGGGGATGAAGCAATTGGGCCAAAAACGGCTAGAATTTTTCTGGAAAGCGAAAATGTGGATGAACCTACGATTCAGCACGTTATTAATATCATTGAAAATATTTCTTTCAAAGGAGGCAATACAGAAAAAACATTTTCTTCTATAGAAATAGATATCGTTCAAGACGCAGACCGTTTAGACGCTATTGGCGCCATCGGCATTGCTAGAACATTTAATTATGGTGGTTTTAAAAACAGACCTTTGTACAACCCAAATATTGCTCCAAAGCTGAATATGAGTAAGGAAGAATACAAAAAAAGTACAGCTCCAACGCTCAACCATTTTTACGAAAAATTATTGCTCTTAAAAGACAAAATGAATACCGAAACCGGCAAACAACTTGCCCAAGAAAGGCATCAATTTATGGAAAAATTCCTTTCGCAATTTTATGCCGAATGGGATGGGGAGAAGTAGTATTCAGTTTTCAGTCCCTAAGCTTCGGGATGAGTAATTAGTTGTATTGTACTGAACACTAAAAAACTGACCACTTTATTCAAATTTCTTTCCTTCATTTCCAATATCAAATCCGAAGCGTTTTTGAATGTTTGGGCTTACTCAATTACAAAAATGTAGCTTAACTTAACGGACTGTTTTTATTTGTCTAACACTATCCAAAAAGTACTTTAAACACAAGACAGATGATTTAATTCAGCAAACTTTGTGGTATTTTTGTCTACTATTTCATCATTGGTATCTAAAAATTAGCTGCGATTTCATCACAAATAAACTTTCTAGATTTCAATTTACAAAACCTGACTTTATGCAAACAAGCAACCTTTTCAATTTTGATTTCTCATATCTTTCTTTGCCTGAGACCTTCCACAGTTTGGTAATGCCAACATCATTAGAAAATCCTGAATTGTTGCTTTTCAACAAGTATTTAGCAGCTGAATTGACGCTCGATTTGCCAGATGAAGAAGATGAATCATTTATTTTTAGACAGTTAGGTGATTTTTCAAAATCTTATGCACAAGCTTATGTGGGGCATCAATTCGGACATTTTGCAAAGTTAGGTGACGGAAGAGCCATAATGTTTGGCGAACATATCACAAAAGACCAAAATCGTTTTGATATTCAACTAAAAGGAAGTGGAAGAACTCCCTATTCGAGAGGTGGCGATGGCAGAGCAACTTTAAGAGCAATGCTGAGAGAATATGTAATGAGTGAGGCGATGCATCAGCTAAAAATTTCAAGTTCAAGAAGTCTTGCAGTGATAAAAACAAATGAACCGGTGTATCGGGAAACAATGCACGAAGGCGCAGCAATTATTAGAGTAATGAAAAGCCATATCAGAGTGGGCACTTTCGAATACGCCTCGTATTTAGGCACTACCGAAGATATAAAAGCCTTGACAACTTATACCGTAAAAAGATTATATCCCGAAATACAATTGGATGAAAATATGGCGCTGAATTTACTAAAAAAAGTAATGATGCAACAAATAGAGGTGGTGGTCGGCTGGATGCGGGTTGGTTTCATTCACGGGGTTATGAATACCGACAACACCGCTATTAGTGGGGAGACTTTTGATTACGGGCCGTGTGCTTTTATGAACAGTTATAATCCGAACACGGTTTTCAGTTCTATTGATCAAAACCGGAGATATGCCTTTGGAAATCAGCCGAAAATTATAAAATGGAATTTGTCTTGTTTTGCCGAAGCGCTGTTGCCAATTATACACGAGAATAAACAAAAATCTATCGAACTAGCGCAAAAGGTTATTGATGATTTCGATGTTTTATGGAATCATAAATATTACGAAATGATGCTACGTAAAGTTGGAATCAAAAGCGATACTAGCGACCATTGGG
>JAYVIN010000051.1:0-12984 GCA_043770135.1 Flavobacterium sp.
TACTGGCGGAGAAAGAGGGATTCGAACCCCCGGACCTGTGACAGTCAACAGTTTTCAAGACTGCCGCATTCGACCGCTCTGCCATTTCTCCAGTGAGCGACAATCAAAATTATTGATTGCGAGTGCAAATATAGTAACCTTTTTTCGTTTTGCAAAAACTATTTTTACAAATGTCAACTTATTTTTGTCCTCTTAAATTAAATGATTCAGAATCTATGAATTAGAGTTATAAATAGCCTCAATTAGTAGTTTACATATTCTTTTATTTCAAGACCATAACCAATCATACCAACACGCTTAGTGTGCTCTGTATTTGAAATTAGTTTAATTTTAGATATGTCAATATCATGTAATATTTGCGCACCAATACCAAAATCTTTCGTGTCAATTACAATTTTAGGTGCTTTGAAAATGCCTATTTCTTGCAAAGATTTAAGTTCCGAAATCCGATGGAGAAAGTTGACAGATTGCATGTCTTGATTGATAAAAATTACAGCGCCTTGCCCTTGCTCATTAATAATTTTGAACATATCATCAAGCTGTTTTTCTGCATTATTCGTTAAGGTACCTAACAAATCATTATTGACTTGGGTAGAATTAATTCTGGTCAATATAGCGTCGCCCAAATTCCAGGTTCCCTTAGTTAATGCAATATGAATTTGCTTATTTGTTGTTTGTTGATAAGCTCTTAATCTAAATATACCAAAACGAGTTTCCACATCAAAATCTTCCTTTTTGACAATCAGACTATCGTGTTGCATTCTATAAGCCACCAAATCTTCAATAGAAACTAATTTTAGATTAAATTTTTTGGCTACTTTGGCAAGCTGAGGTAAACGTGCCATTGTTCCATCGTCATTCATGATTTCAACAATCACACCAGCTGGTTTAAATCCTGCGAGTCTTGCAAAATCGATAGCAGCTTCGGTATGTCCTGTTCGCCTCAAAACCCCTCCTTGTTTTGCAACTAGAGGAAAAATATGTCCTGGACGTGCTAATTCATAAGGTTTTGTTTTTCCGTCAATTAAAGCTAAAATTGTTTTTGCTCTATCAGATGCGGATATACCTGTAGTTACTCCATTTCCCTTCAAATCAACCGAGACTGTAAAAGCGGTTTCCATGTGATCCGTATTGTTAGTAACCATAGGTCTTAGTTCTAACTCTTTGCAACGGTTTTCTGTAAGTGGGACACAAATTAATCCTCGACCATGAGTAGCCATAAAATTGATCATTTCAGGTGTAACTTTTTCGGCTGCAGCTAAAAAATCACCTTCATTTTCGCGATCTTCATCATCTACAACTATAATAATTTTTCCTTGTCGGATATCTTCAATAGCTTCTTCAATAGTGTTGAGTTGTATCTTAGTGGTTGCCATAGTTGTATTTATTTTTGTGATGGAAATATTTTTCTTACCAACTTTTGAAACGGGGCTAAAATAACATCCATATTGATTAAACCAATATCATTAGTAGCTCTATAGGTTAATAAAATTGCTAATGGTGTCAAAATAATCGAAGACATCCAAGCTCCTAAAAAAGGCGAAAGTCCATCTTCTTGTGATATTCTTTTTCCGAAAGTATTTATAAAATGAAAGGTAATAAAAATCAATACGGCGAATACAATTGGTAAGCCTAACCCACCTTTCTTGATAATCGCTCCCAAAGGCGCTCCTATAAAAAACATTAGAAAACAGGCGAAAGCAATAATAAATTTTTCGTACAAAGCCAAAAAGTGATTGTTTATATTTTTCTGTTTGAATATTAATTCTGATTTTATAGATTCAATAGAAAATCCTGCACTGACCATATTGCTGGAAGCCATATTTAAAATTTCTAATTTTTGTTCGTTTTTAAAAAGCGATAACAAATCAGTTGGAATTTTTTTAACTTTTTTATTTGTCTTGAATTTATCTTCAGTGAATTTAAGCACCCCAAAGGATTGAATGATATTTTCAGAATTGTTTATAATTTCATTATTTATATTTTTGTTCAAAGAATCTAATGTGTATTTTAATTCTCTTACATTAAGCATTCCATAGGTATTCGAAATTTTATCATTTGACTCATCAATACCATTTAGTTTTGCTAAATCAATGTTAATAATGTATTTTTTGAATGAACTTTTGGCAAACGGAATTTTATCTCGATCTTCATATCTTTTGGGTTTAATATCTTCATAGTAATAGCCGTCATTCAAAACTAATTTCAAAATATTCGATTCTTTACTACTTATTAACTCTCCGTCATGGGCGATAATTACTGTTTTGTTTCCCTCACCAAGTGTAGATTTTTTATGAATCGTAATACCTGAGAGTGTATTCCCGTTTTCTCCTGATTTTTTATTCACCTTAATAGAATAATAACCCACATCACTAAACTGTCCTTCAGCAATGGCTAATGCTGGTTTTGACTGTGCAATATTTTTTCGAAAATTTATAAATTTATATTCTGCATACGGAATTACATTGTTGGCAAAAGTAAAAGCGACAATGCTTAAAAAAAAAATAAAAACAGTCAAGATTTTCAGGGATCTTTGCAGTGAAATTCCCGCTGATTTCATGGCTGCAAATTCATAACTCTCAGCTAAATTTCCAAAAGTCATAATGGAAGAAAGTAAAACAGATAGTGGTAATACTAATGGAATTATTCGGGGCATGGCAAATAGTAAGAATTTTAAAACCATCCATATATCCAAATCTTTACCCGCTAATTCGGCAATAAATAACCAAACTGTTTGCAAAATAAATATAAAAAACAAGATTACAAATACCATTGTAAATGTAGTAATATATGTTTTTAATAAGTATTTGTCAAGAATTTTCACCTAGAATTAATCTAATTTATTGATGTAGTAATTTGGGTATTTACTTTCAGCAAAGGTAAATTGATTTTTTGACAATGGTTGATTGGTTTTAAAAGAATTAACGGTCAAAGTAGTTTTCGTCCCTTTTTTGCCAGTTTCTATTACATTATAAATATGTTTTGTCTGGACATCAATACCTAATAAAATCTCTTTTCGTTTGTCTTTTATATCGGTAGGAACTAATTTAATATATTGAATTTTTCTTCCTTTAATGTCTTGCAAAATATCCATGGTGAATTTATATCCAGAATTAAAAAAACTTAACATTTTTGAAGGAGTGATTGCATCATTATCCTTGTCGTTTACTGTGGATATTGAAATTTCTTCATCTTCAGGAACAATCGTATAACTTTTTTTACCATCAAAAATCTTGGTTACTCCCATAAAATTCAAAACATATTGATTGCCTTTCATAGTAACATTTCCTTTACTGTCTTGATTGATATTTTCTTTGGCGTTATTCAGAGAATATTTAAAATCGATAACTATATTACTATAACTTTTAACTTTTGAAGTTACTTCATCTAACAAGGCTTTTGCTTTTTTATCTTGAGCCTGAACTGAAAAACTCAAAAGGAATAAAAATGTAATAAGGATAGTTTGGATTTTTTTATTTTGAAATTGTATCATTTATATTTAATTTGAGTGCTAATTATAACTTTAATAAAACAGAATTTATTAAGCCTCTTCGTTATTGAAAAATTGATCTAGAGCATTCATATCAAGAATATTAACACTTCGAGCTTTACTACCTTCGAAAGGACCTACAATTCCAGCTGCTTCAAGTTGGTCAATTAATCTTCCCGCTCTATTATAGCCTAATTTGAGTTTTCGTTGTAATAAAGAAGCGGAACCTTGTTGGGCATTTACAATAATTTCGGCAGCTTCTCTAAATAATGTATCTCTTTCGGAAATATCCATATCAAGATTAATGCCACTTTCTTCGCCAATAAATTCTGGAAGCATATAAGCTGTTGCATACGCTTTTTGCGAACCAATAAAATCTACAATTCGATCTACTTCGGGAGTATCAACAAAGGCGCATTGTACACGCACCACATCATTCCCATTGGAGTATAATAAATCGCCACGACCAATTAATTGGTCAGCTCCTTGAGTATCGAGTATAGTTCTAGAATCGATTTTCGAGGATACTCTAAAGGCAATTCTAGCTGGAAAATTGGCTTTAATTAAACCCGTAATTACGTTTACCGATGGTCTTTGAGTCGCTATAATTAGGTGTATTCCAATGGCACGAGCCAATTGTGCTAATCTTGCGATGGGCATTTCAACTTCTTTTCCAGCGGTCATAATCAAATCGGCAAACTCATCTACTACCAATATAATATATGGTAAAAAGCGATGTCCGTTTTCAGGGTTTAATTTTCGAGATTTGAACTTTTCGTTATATTCCTTGATGTTTCGAACCATTGCATCCTTCAGTAAATTATAACGGTTGTCCATTTCTACACACAATGAATTCAAAGTGTTGACTACTTTAGCATTATCCGTAATAATAGCATCATCGGTATCTGGTAATTTAGCTAGATAATGTCTTTCTATTTTATTAAAAAGTGTTAGTTCCACTTTTTTAGGATCGACCATAACAAACTTAATTTCCGCAGGATGTTTTTTGTAAAGTAAAGAAGTAATAACAGCGTTTAATCCAACTGATTTTCCTTGACCTGTGGCACCAGCCATCAATAAGTGAGGCATTTTGGCCAAATCAACCACAAAAGTTTCATTAGAAATAGTTTTTCCCAAGGCTATTGGTAATTCCATTTCGGCTTCTTGAAATTTAGCAGAACCTATGACACTTTTCATAGAAACCATGGTTGGGTTTTTATTAGGAACCTCAATTCCTATTGTTCCTTTTCCTGGAATTGGTGCTATTATACGAATTCCCAATGCCGAAAGTGATAAGGCAATATCGTCTTCTAAACTCTTAATTTTCGAAATTCGGATTCCAGCCTCAGGTACGATTTCATAAAGTGTAACCGATGGACCCACAGTGGCTTTTATTTGTGCAATTTCTATTTTATAATTCCGAAGCGTTTCGACAATTTTATTTTTATTTTCTTCTAATTCTTCCTGATTAATAGTTATTCCTCCACTCGAATATTCTTTTAATAAGTCGATGGTGGGATATTTATAATTGGATAAATCTAAAGTGGGATCAAATAAGCCAAAATCGGCAACTAATTTTGATGCCAAATTTTCTTCTATAATATCTTCTTCGGGGGCTTTTTCTATTACAAATATCTCATCATTGGTTGCAATGATTTCTGTAAAAGGTGGTGGAGATACTACTGGATTTGGTTTTAAACTAATTTCAGACGAATTGCTAATAGTAGGTTTTAATGCTTCTTTATTAATTTCAAATTTGGGAGGCGTAGTTTTCAATTGAATTCCTTGCAACTCCTCGTCATCAGAAACATCTTCAACAGCATATTCCTCAAGATTATACGCACTAGTTGGATTGGGTATAGAAGTTGGATTAAAATTAGCTTTGATATCTTTATTAGTTTTTTCGAAAAAGGATTGAATTTTTTCAGGGGAAATCTTTATTTTGAACATTAAATAAATAACTAGTCCAAAAATTAAAACGAGGATTGTTCCTGTTTTTCCAATATAATCCTGTAAAAATAAATTCAGTTCATAACCAATTGTCCCTCCTAATTCGGGTAAAGAAATAACAAAAAAACTAAATACAATTGATATAATTATGACCACGAATAAATCCCAAAACCAAATGTTTTTAAGTTTTTTTAGAGGAATACTTAATGCTAAAAAAAGTCCTGTTAGAAAGAATAAGCGAACGAAGAAAAAAGAAGCTATTCCAAATCCCTTATAAACAATTAAATCCGCCAAAAACGAACCGAATTTACCTAACCAATTATTTACAGTTTCATCTCTGTCACCAAGTTTCGTTAGTGCGCTTTGATCGTCCTGACCGTAGATATAAAAAGAGATAAAGGATAGAAATAAGGCAATTGAAAACAATATTAATAAGCAACCCAAAACGATTTTGTGTTGCTTTGTTAGTGTCCAATTTTTATTAATAGCAGATTTAGAATCTAACTTTCTATCTGCAGTTGTTTTTTTAGTTGTTTTGGTCATGCTTAGTTATTCGCTTAGCTATATGAATTTCGGTAAATAAATAATAAAACCAATAGCTATTGCGGTCAGAGCTGCAAAAAATACAGCTCCAGCCGCAATATCCTTTATAAATCCGATTTGATTATTATAATCAGGATGAATAAAATCGGCTACTTTTTCAACCGCTGTATTCAAGCCTTCAATACTTAGTACTAAACCTATAGATAAAGTTTGAAACAACCACTCGGTTCGGTCAATTTTAAAATAAAATCCAGCGAATTGCAATGCGATTCCCAGTGAAAATTGAACCATTACACTATGTTCTGTTGCAACAAGCTTGATAGCACCACTGAATGCGTATTTTAAACTTTTTAACCTTCCTGTGATAAAACTAGTATCCTTTTGAAACTTCATTGTCCTTTATTAAAGAACTGCCAATGCAGCTTCATAATTAGGTTCATCTGCAATTTCAGGAACTTGTTCGGAATAAATAACTGTTCCGTTTTCATCAACTACAATGATAACTCTAGAGTGTAAACCTGCTAACACGCTATCGGTAATTTCTAAACCATTTGTTTTCCCAAAACTTCCGTCTTTGAAATCCGATAAATTAATTACGTTTTCAATTCCTTCGGCACCACAAAAACGCTTTTGAGCAAAAGGCAAATCTCTTGAAATACACAATACTTTAGTGTTTTTTAGATCAGAAGCTCTCAAGTTAAATTTTCTAACAGAGGTTGCACAGGTTCCAGTATCGATACTTGGAAAAATATTTAGAACCAATCTACTTCCAGAAAAATCATTTAGCGTTGCTACAGAAAGATCATTTTTTACTAATTTAAAATCTGCTAATTTTGAACCATTTATAGGTAACTCGCCCGAGGTGTTTATTGGATTTCCTCCTAATGTTATTGAAGCCATTTTGTTTGTTTTTTAATGAAGTTCAAAAGTATGAAATTTTTATTTACGAATTATGCTCACTTGCATATCTTTGTTGAAAGAGTTTTAATTGATTTTTTCAAGAATACTTCTACAAAAATTACTGTTCTATAATTTACAATACAATTAACAACTTCTCGTTTACAATAAAGTAAATTGGCCTTTTAATTATTAATTAGTCAACAAATTAATCGTATGAATATAATAAAAATTCTTTGGGTAGATGATGAAATTGATTATCTTAAACCTCATATTTTATTTCTTGAAAAGAAAAATTATAGTGTAACCACATGCAATAACGGGCGCGATGCAATTGATATTTTTGAATCAAACAATTTCGATATTGTCTTTCTGGATGAAAATATGCCTGGAATGAGTGGTTTAGAAACGCTTTCGGAAATGAAAGAGAAAAAATCATCAGTTCCAATGATTATGATTACCAAAAGCGAGGAAGAATATATCATGGAAGAAGCAATCGGTTCAAAAATCGCCGATTATTTGATTAAACCCGTTAATCCCAATCAAATTTTATTGAGTTTAAAGAAAAATTTAGACCATTCCAGATTGATTTCTCAAAAAACTACTTTGGATTACCAAAAGGAATTTAGAAAAATTTCTATGGAAATGGCTATGGTCAATTCCTATGAAGATTGGATTGAATTTTATAAAAAGTTAATATTTTGGGAACTCGAATTAGAAAATATCGATGACCAAAGCATGATAGCGATTTTAGAATCTCAAAAGGCAGAAGCAAATTCTCAATTCGGAAAATTCATAGAACGCAATTATCAAGATTGGTTTATTCCAAAAACTGACACCCGAGGCAAAGCCGAACGGAGCGAAGCTAAACCAATACTCTCACACACTTTATTCAGAGAATTGGTAGTGCCCGAAATTGTAAAAAAAGACAAACCCATTTTATTTGTGGTTATTGATAATTTGAGATACGACCAATGGAAAGTATTTGAAAGTGTTGTGGGAAATCATTACAAAGTTGAAAAAGAAGTTCCTTATTATGCCATTTTACCAACGGCCACTCAATATGCTAGAAATGCAATTTTTTCGGGTTTGACTCCGCTAGAAATGGAAAAGCAATTTCCTCAATATTGGAAAAACGATCCAGAAGAAGGAGGAAAAAATCTATTTGAAGCTGAGTTTTTGACAGCTCAACTAAAAAGATTAGGAATAAACATAAAACAAGATTATTTCAAAATTACTAATTTGAATTCAGGAAAGAAATTAGTTGACAACTTCAAATCATTAAAAAACAATGATTTAGTTACCGTTGTCTATAATTTTGTTGATATGCTTTCACATGCAAAAACCGAAATGGATGTAGTAAAAGAACTTGCCTCAGATGATAAAGCTTATCGTTCATTAACATTGAGTTGGTTTAAGAACTCCCCTCTTTTAGAAATTATTCAACAAGCACAGAGGATGGGTTTTAAATTAATTTTGACCACAGATCACGGTACTATAAATGTAAAAAATCCATCGAAAGTGGTTGGAGATAAAAACACAAGTCTCAATCTTCGCTACAAAACGGGACGTAGTTTAACTTATGAACAAAAAGATGTTTATGCTATCAAAGACCCAAAAACGGTAGGCTTACCAACAATTAATATGAGTAGTTCTTATATTTTTGCAAAAAACGATTTATTTTTGGCTTACATCAATAATTACAATCATTATGTGAGCTATTATAAAAACACCTATCAACATGGTGGAATTTCTTTAGAGGAAATGATAATTCCATTTTTGATTTTGAACCCAAAATAGTTCATAATTAAGATTGCTTAAAAAATATAATGCATGGAATTTACTTATTCAATAGACGACATCAATACTGTTGCTGCAACAATAGTAAAACAAAACCCAAACAAAGTTATTCTCTTTGAAGGCGAAATGGGTGTTGGAAAAACAACTTTAATAAAATCGATAGCCAGAGAACTAGGGGTTGTTGGAAATGCGAGTAGTCCAACGTTTTCTTTAGTTAATGAATATCAAACTAGTGATAAAAAAATAATCTATCATTTTGATTTTTATAGAATTAAGACCGAAACTGAAGCACTTGATATGGGGGTTGAGGAATATCTGTACTCAGATAATTGGTGTTTTATTGAATGGGCAGAAAAAATACCAAATCTAGTTCCTGAAAAACATTCTAAAATTTGTATTTCATCAGATTTGAGTGGTAAACGTTTTTTGAAATTTACTAATTTTTAAAAATAAAGTTAAAAAACCTAAACTTTTTAACTAAATTAGACCCTAAATTTCAGATATCTAATGGCTATTACTCCTTTTACAAAACAGCAATTATTACCACAAGAAGAGAAACTTGAAATAGCAAAAAACAAGTCGGAACTGTTTATTGGTATACCAAAAGAAACTAGTTTTCAAGAACGCCGCATTTGCCTAACACCTGACGCAGTAAACTCATTAGTTTTTCAAGGCCATCGGGTAATGATTGAATCAGGAGCTGGTGAAAGTTCAAGTTATTCCGATAAGGAGTATTCTGATGCAGGTGCCGAAATTACAAAGGACACGAAAAAAGTATTTGGATGTCCTATGATTTTAAAAGTTGAGCCTCCAAGCATGAATGAAATTGAAATGATAAATCCAAAAACCATTATTATTTCAGCTGTTCAACTAAAAACGATAACTAAATCTTATTTTTCGGCTTTAGCCAAAAAAAAATGTACCGCACTTGCATTTGAATATATTAAAGACGAAGATGGTTCGTATCCTGCAATAAAATCATTGAGTGAAATTGCTGGTACAGCATCTATTTTGATTGCTGCTGAGTTAATGATAACTAATGAATTTGGAAAAGGACTTTTACTTGGAAATATTACTGGTGTACCACCAACAGATGTTCTTATTCTTGGTGCAGGTACTGTAGGGGAATTTGCAGCTAAAGCAGCTATTGGATTGGGTGCTAACGTAAAAGTTTTTGATAATTCTATTACAAAACTCAGACGATTGCAAAATAATTTAAATCAACGTGTTTTTACATCCACTATTCATCCCAAATCATTATTAAAAGCACTTCGTCGCTGTGATGTTGCCATTGGTGCTATGCGCGGCAAGGAACGTTGCCCAATAATTGTTACAGAAACTATGGTGGAACACATGAAAAAGGGTGCGGTAATCGTTGATGTAAGCATTGATATGGGGGGCTGTTTTGAAACCTCAGAAGTAACTACTCATGAAAAACCTACCTTTTTTAAAAATAACGTTTTACATTATTGTGTACCTAATATTCCTTCTCGATATTCTAAAACTGCCTCGCTTTCTATTAGCAATATTTTAACTCCCTATTTGTTGCAAATAGCTGAAGATGGTGGAATTGAAAGCGCTATTAGATGTGATAAAGGGTTAAAAAACGGAGTTTACCTTTATCGTGGAATCCTATCCAACAAGACTATCGGTGAATGGTTTGATTTACCCTACAACGATATAAACTTAATCGTGTTTTAATAAAGTTTATTCTACCTTTGCAAAAAATTAAAATATGAAATTTGCACATCGTTTTGCTTATTATCTAGTAGGATTAATAATGGGATTGTTTTTTGTAGCTGCAGTATTAAGTGGAAAAGACACGCGCTGTAACTATTTTCCAAATGCGAGAGTTTTAAATGATTTAAGAAACAAACCCTTTTATTATTCTGACAATGCATCACAAATATTATCCGAAAAATGGATTGATACTACCGATATCAAAAACACATTAAAATATGGTGATGTGGATTTTGACAAAAGTAATATTGAAATCGATAATGGAAAATTATATGTCATCGAAGGAAAAACAGTCAAAAATCAAGAAATCATCCTTGAGGTAATTAATTATTCCAACAAAGCAGTTCTTAAAGATATTGCAAAAAAATAATTTATTTATCAATTATACTTTAGAGGCTCGAAACATTTCTCTTTTTCCTGGCGGTCCCTGTAGTTTTTCGACTGTGAATCCCGCTTCTATCATGTTTCTTTTGATGATGCTTCTTGCTGCATAAGTAACTAAAATGCCATTTTTCTTCAAAGCGTTGAACATAATTTTAAAAATTTCCAAATTCCACAATTCGGGCTGAACTCTATATCCAAAAGCATCAAAGTAAATCAAATCAAAGCTTTCAATGTAATTGATTTCATGAAAAAACTGTTTTCTCTTCGTTAAAATAAAATCAGATTCTAAATTAGTTTTTACTTCCCAAGGACAATTATGCATTTTTTCAAAAATAGCAGCATGACTTTCCGCTTTCAATTCCGAAACATAATTCATATTTCCGACCTCTTCTTGTGAAATTGGATACCCCTCTACTCCAACATAATTAATATCTAATCCTAGTTTTTTTGCTTCTAAAAAAGTAATAAACGCATTTAATCCAGTTCCAAAACCAATTTCTAAAATAGAAATGGGTTTGTCTTTATATAAAGAAAGACCGTTTTTTATAAAAACATGTTGCGCTTCTTGGATGGCACCAAATTTAGAATGGTAACATTCCTCCCAATCTTTAATGTGTATCGTTGTTGAACCATCTTTAGTGTGTAAAATTTCTCTTTCCAATTTTTTTCAAGTTCTTTTGAAGGCTTTAAACAAATAATATTCTTCAAATTTAATTTAAATTAAAATCATTTAACTATCAAAAATTGATATTTATTAAATTTTCAATAAAATTATTACTCCTTTTTAAGTTTTTTTTTTTGAATAAACAAAACGCTGTCAAATGCGGTAATTAATGTTTTTTTAGCAAGGATTTCACTGTTTTTTGTTTAATTTTGCAAGACTTAAATCGAAATAAATTTAAAAATTTATCTCAATAAAACTGATTTTTTTAATAGAACACACTAATTATGAATGCAACTGAAACCAACAAAATAGAAATAATTAAATCCTCAACTTCAAAAATCAATGAAGTCGATTTTGATAATTTAAGTTTTGGAGCTGTTTTTACAGATCATTTATTTGAATGTGATTATGTTAATGGAGAATGGCAAAAACCAATAATTAAGCCTTACGCCCCATTTTTATTAGATCCTTCTGCAAAGGTTTTTCATTATGGTCAAGCCATTTTTGAAGGTATGAAAGCCTACAAAGATGAACAAAATGATATTTGGCTTTTTAGACCCGACGAAAATTTTAAAAGATTCAACTATTCTGCTGTAAGAATGGCAATGCCTGAAGTTCCTGAAGAAATTTTCATGGAAGGTCTAAATCAGTTATTAAAATTAGATGCTGCTTGGATTCAAAAAGGAATGGGAAATACCATGTACATTAGACCCTTTATGATTGCAACTGGTGATGGAGTAATAGCAAATCCATCGGACTATTACAAATTTATGATTATTCTTTCCCCAGCAAAATCGTATTATTCTGGAGAGGTTAAAGTACTTATAGCTGAACATTTCAGTAGAGCTGCAAACGGAGGGATTGGTGCTGCAAAAGCAGGTGGAAATTATGCAGGACAATTTTATCCTACTAATTTAGCCAACAAAGCTGGATTCCAACAAATCATCTGGACAGACGATGCAACCCATACGAAGCTTGAAGAAGCGGGCACTATGAATGTTTTTTTTAGAATCGATGATACTTTGTATACTGCCCCAACAAGCGAAAGAATATTGGATGGCGTAACTCGAAAAAGTTTAATCGAAATGGCTAAACGTGATGGTATAAATGTTGACGTGAGACCAGTTTTAGTTTCTGAAATTGTCGAAGCTGCAAAAAAAGGAAGTTTAAAAGAAATTTTTGGAGCAGGAACAGCAGCAGTGGTAAACCCTATTGTTGGTTTCTCGTTTCAAGATATATACTATGAGTTACCTAAATTAGAAAATTCTTTTGCAAACCAGCTCAAAGAAAACTTAACCAATATCCAACACAAACTAGCCGAGGACACTTTCGGTTGGACTGTGAAAGTTTAGTTATAATAATAGGTGGTGAAACAGCTGTAAGTCTAAGTGAAAAAACATGTTCCAGAAAGTTTATTAAAATGAATTTTCTAAAGGAATTATTTCAACATGATAAAGTAATTATAAACGAAAACAAAAATGACTCTAGTTTGATATTTAGTGTTACAAAAGAGGAA